>CAZXTI010000044.1:0-10187 GCA_964643565.1 uncultured Hyphomonas sp.
GAAATAGGCTTTCCAGCGCTTGATCGCGGCGGGAATGCGCCGAACCTGTTCTTCGACCCAAAGAGCTCGGAGAGCGCCTTTCCGCCATACTCGACTGGCGAGCGCGATGATCTTTACCAGAGGGCAGCGCTCGACATTGCCTTGGCGTTTTGGCAAGGGCAGGCAGCGGTTGAGCAAGCGCTTGTTTGGGCTTGGGATGCGCGGCCTTGGCCTATTTTCCCCATCAGGGAAGATATATGGAGCGACGGCCCCAACTGGGCGTTTGGGCACTGGTTAAACGGGCGCGCTGGATTGTCTGATTTGGGGGCTGTTCTAACAGACATCTGCGCGCGCGGCGGCGTTAAGGTGAATGCTGAAGCCGTTGCTGGGATCGTGGAAGGTTTCATTTTGACCGGTGCGTCCAGCTTGCGTAGCGCTTTGTTGCCGCTGATAAATGCATATGGACTGCAACTGATTGAGCAAGATGGCAAACTGGTGTTTTCAAGACTGGATTCTGGTCCGATTACTGATTTAGCTGGCGAGGCGCTTGTTGAAGGTGGTCTGACGCGGACGCGTCGATTGCTGGAGCGGGTTCCGGGCGCGTTGCGGCTCACTTATGTTGACGGTGCGGCTGACTACCAACCTGCGACCGTGGAGGCGCGTAACCCAAAGGGTGATCGCAGCGTGGTGATTGATGTCTCGCTTCCATTGGCGACGACGGAAACGCGGGCGCAGTCGATTGCTGAAAGCATGTTGGCCCAAACGATCGCGGCTGAAGACGCCGCGCTTGGTTTGTCATTGTCGCACTTATATTTGGAGGCTGGCGACGGGGTCAGGATCGATGATGGTCCGATTTTGCGGATCAGTGATGTTCGCGACCATGCGCAAATTGAGCTTGGCTTGCGTCCTGAAAGTTCGGCCCTGCCACAAATTCGCGCTGGGGAACCGGCTGGAAATGCGACGCCTTTCCAAGATTTTGCAGTGCCAGACATGATCTTAATTGATGGGCCGACCTTGCCCGGTAGCCAGACGGATATACGACCAATTTTGGCAGGTATAGGTACACCTTGGCCGGGACCGATTTCAGTGTCGGCTGGCCCAGTTGATGTGACAAGCTCAGAGCGCGCGGTTATTTCCGCTCCCGCTGGCATTGGGCGTTTAATTGCGCCTCTACCCGCTGGCCCGCTTGGCCGATGGGATGAAGCTGCTGATCTGGTGCTTGAAATGCCGGGTGAACGTTTTGCATCGCTAAGTGAAAACGCAGCGCTTTCAGCCAGTGTGCCCCTGCTCATTGCGGGCGACGGGCACTGGGAACTTATTGCATATCGGGATGCGGAACTGATTGGGCCAGATCAGTACCGCCTGAACGGGCTTTTGCGCGGGCTTCAAGGCAGCGTTATTGCCAAGCATGATGTTGGGGCGGTTTGTGCTCTCATCGATGGGCGATTGGTTCGCGGGGGCATTGCGAGCGACGAAATTGGGCTTGAGATGCGTTGGCAGGCAGCCGGGCGCGGCCTTTTTGGTGAGCAGCAATTGGAGACTTATTTGAACAATGCCGGGCTGGCATTTGCACCGGTTCATTTGCGAATGAACTTGCAAGAGAGCGGCAATATGCATGTGTCATGGGTGCGACGCGGGCCAGACATCAGCACCAGCTGGATCGCCCCTGAGCAGCCTAATCAGGGGCGTTACCATGTTTCGCTACATGGCGACGATGGATTGATATTTGAAACTGATGTAGACCAACCCCATATTCTTATCGAATCGGGTGAGCTAATAAGGGGAGTTATTGATGTCCGGGAATATGGTCCAGATGGTCGTATGGGACATGCCGCTAAAATGTCGGTTTCGATTTGATGAGCCGATATTAAAGCGCGCCATAGATCAATGGGGTGATTTAGCTGATGCGGGGTTGAGCCGACTGTGAGTGGTGATCCGTATACCATACTTGGCGTTTCACGGGCAGCGAGTGAAGCTGAGATAAAGAAAGCTTATCGCCGCAAAGCGAAGGACTTGCACCCTGATCAACATCCGGGCGATTCTGCGAAAGCAGAAGCTTTTAAGCATGTGTCGTCAGCCTATGAGATTCTTGGGGATTCCAACAAGCGCGCCCAATATGATCGGGGCGAAATCGATAGTGATGGTCAGCCGCGTGGGTTTGCGGGCGGCCATGCTGGGCCTATGGGCGGCGCTCAAGGTGATCCTTTTGAGGACATATTATCAGGCTTTTTTGGTAGCGGCGAGCGTGCGCGTCGTCGGCCGGGTCCACGCAAAGGACGTGATGTGCGGTTTCGGATCGATGTGGATTTTGCTGATTCAATCATCGGTTCGCGTCGGCGGGTTAAGATGGCAAACGGGCAATTCTTGGATATTGCCGTTCCGCCAGGCGTTGAGACGGGTCAGACATTGCGCCTGAAAAGCCAAGGACATGCCTCACAATATGGCGGTCCTCCGGGCGATGCGCTTGTCGAGGTCTCCGTGCGAGAGCATAAAACTTGGCGCCGTGAAGGAGATGATGTGCATATGTCAGTACCAATCGACCTTGCCACAGCGGTACTTGGTGGTGTTATTGAGATTGAGACCCCATCTGGACCGCTTAATCTTCGGGTGCCAGCTGGGTCAAATACGGGGGCAACATTACGTTTAAGAGACAAGGGTGTACAACGATCTGCGCGGCAGGGTCATCTATATGCGCGCCTTGAGATCGTATTGGCGGATCCAAGTTCTGAACAGTTGAAGCGATTTGTTAGGGATTTAGGTAAAAAAACAGGTTAATCCCGTATTTATTCACGGGTCGTTCAGTGAGATATGGCTATAAAATTCTGATGAATCGTATTCTTGCATCTTTGGTGGCGCTAACGCTGTCTTTCTCTCCGGCCATCGCCGCGCAGAGCTGGGCGGCAGAGGATGCCCGAAATGCAAGTAAGCGCGGCGATGTGATTTCCCTCGAAAAAGTGATTAACAAGCTCAAAAAAGAGCATGGATGTTGCTACCTTGAAGGAGAGCTGATTTTCAAGTCTGATGATGAGGCGGTTTACCATATTTCCTGGGAAAAGAATGGCCGCAAAATTCTGTTTGTTGTTGACGCTGTGACTGGACGCGTTATCCGGACAAGTGGAGGATAAGATTCATGAGAATTCTAGTCGTTGAAGATAATGCGGATTTGCGTCGCCAACTGGCTGATGCATTATCGCAATCGGGTTACGCTGTTGATTTGGCTGCTGATGGTGAGGATGGGCATTTTCTAGGCGATACCGAGCCATATGATGCTGTGATCTTGGATCTGGGTTTGCCGAAGATGGACGGTGTGACCGTGCTCGAACGATGGCGCGAAGACGGGAGAGACTTCCCCGTTTTGATCCTTACAGCACGCGATCGTTGGGCGGAAAAAGTGGCCGGCTTCGACGCTGGTGCAGATGACTATCTGACAAAACCATTTATCACCGAAGAATTACTCGCACGCTTGCGCGCCCTGCTGCGCCGCGCCGCCGGACATTCGGCAGCGGCTTTGGAATGCGGTGAGCTGCGCGTTGATACCCGTTCTGCAAGAGCGACTGTTAAGGGCGCACCGATAAAACTGACAGCACACGAATATCGTGTGCTAGCATATCTGATGCACCATCAAGGCCGCGTTGTTCCGCGCACTGAATTGGTCGAACATATCTACGATCAGGATTTTGACCGCGACTCCAATACGATTGAGGTCTTTATTGGTCGCTTGCGCAAGAAAATCGGATCTGACCGTATTCAAACTGAACGTGGTCTGGGCTACCGATTGATCAATCCTGATGGTGATGGCGTTTAATCGCTTGTGTGCTAGGCCGTTTACATAGACTGTCATTGGCTGATGCGTGAAAAAATAGGCAATATCTTCAACGGTGCGTTTTACTCGTCTTTAGCGAGTAGATTGGTCGTGGCCGCCGCTGTCATGTCATTGATCGTCTTGGCCGGGCTGGTTTTGATCCTATCGGAAGTCTATCGCAGCTCAACGCTATCTATTTTAGATGACGAGATGGACCTTACTTTGACCTCGTTATTGCGCTCGGTAAATGCCGACGCAAACGGCCAACTTCTCCTTAACGAAGAAACCTTGCCTGTTCATGAGGCATATCGGACAGCGTTTTCTGGCAGGTATTGGGTCATTGCAGGCCTTGATGCGGATAGTGATGCTTATACAGATGAACTCCCGTTTTTCCCAAAAAGCCTTTATCAGGGTGATATACCTTGGCCAGAGGAATTCCTCCCGGCATTGATGGAGGCGCCGGGTGAAACAATTCGAACAAGTGGTCCAGGGCCAATTGGTCAGCGATTGCGAATGGCGGCAAAAGTTGTGAAATTATCAGGCCGGGATAATCCTGTTATGTTGATGGCGGCATTCGACCGCTCAAGCACGGATGCGGGCGCGCGGCGCTTTACGTGGATTCTCGTTTCAGCTATGTCGGCGCTCGGCAGTGTAATATTGATCGCGGTATGGTTCGGTGTTCGCGCGGTGCTGCGTCCACTTAGTCGTATTCGCCACGATATCGAAGATATCCGCGAAGGGCATCAAACCAAACTGGAGGGAAACTATCCTTCCGAAGTCCTCCCGCTTAGTCAGGAACTCAACAAATTGCTGGATCACAATAAAGGCATCGTAGAGCGTGCGCAGACCCATGTTGGTAACTTGGCGCATGCTTTGAAGACGCCTCTGGCGGTGATGATGAATGAAGCATCAGGCGCATCAAATCTGGACGATGTTGTGCGCCGCCAAACCGGTTCTATGCATGCAAGTGTCCAGCATTATCTAAAGCGTGCACGCGCCGCCGCCCGCGCGCAGGCAATCGGTGTGCGCAGCGAAGTTGGCCCCGTTCTGGAAGGCTTAAGCCGTACCTTGAACAAGCTATTTGCCCGCCAAGAGATTCATGTTTCTGTGAAACTTCCCAAAGGTCTTTATTTTCGCGGCGAGCGACAGGATTTAGAGGAAATGGTTGGCAATTTGATGGAGAACGCCTGCAAATGGGCTAACTCGCGGGTGCAGGTCTCAGCAGAGCTCACAAGTGATGGGTTTTTGCTCCATGTTGATGATGACGGTGAAGGTTTGGAACCAGAAGAGCGTGTTGCAGCCCTAAAACGCGGTGTGCGGTTAGATGAGGCTGCGCCCGGCACAGGCCTTGGTCTTTCGATTGTGACCGAACTTGCCGAAATGCATGAGGGCGCATTCATGCTTGATGATGCGCCAACGCTCGGCGGATTGCGCGCAAGCTTAAGGCTGCCTCGCGGATGAGTTGGATCGTATGGATATTTGGCTTTGCGGTGATCATCGGTGCGTCGCAGATGCTTCGCCATAACGGCTTTAACGATAATAAGGTGACGGCCGTATTGCTTGTGGGGCTACTTGCTGCCGTCGGATACTTTTTTGTCGGACGCGCAGGTTTGCCCGGACAGCCCTTTCATGAGCGCGCAGCTGAGCTTCAAGCCCGTGACCCGTTGAGCTTAACGCCAGATGAGGCGCTGGCACGGTTTCAAAGTCTGGTGCAAGAACAACCTGATGCCCCCGGACCGCACTTCCTGATCGCTGAGGCGCTACGCACACAGGGCCGGTTTTCAGAAGCCGTCCACGCCTATCGTTCCTCACTTCGACGCGATGATCGCTTCGTCCCGGCGATGATCGGGCTGGCTGATCTTCTAACGCAGATGTCAGGCGGCCAGATAGATAATGGCATCAAGCAAATTTATGCGCGGATCGTTGCGATCGACCCTAATCAGGTGCGTGCCGGCTTCATGGTTGGACTAGCGGATTGGCAAACTGGTGACACGGTCGCAGCCGAGGCGCGCTGGAAAACGGTACGCGCGTCTATTCCCGAAAATGACCCACGCCAAGAAATGCTAAAAGAGCTTATTGGGCAATTCGTTGAAATCGAGGCGGAGACCCCCGATATCCCGTGACCGTTCTGTCGCAGTCAATTCGACTGGCAAATTGCCCCCGAAGGCCTATACACTACCCAAATGAGAGCCAGATCAAACAGAATACGCGTTTTTGCGATGGCGACGGTGTTGCTGATCACGGCGGCTGTTTTGGTCTTCTTTGCCGTGCGGCAGAGCGCAAACCTCTTCTATACGCCAACACAATTAGCCGAAAGCGGCGGCCCAGTGCCCGGGTTATCTGGAAAGATTGGTGGTCTCGTTGAGCATGGGTCAATTGCGTATGGCAGCGGAACAAAAATCACATTTCGTGTTGTCGACGCCAATCATGGGATAAATGTTGAATTCGATGGTATTCCCCCTGCGCTTTTCAAAGAGGATGCGGGCGTTGTCGCTACCGGCGCGTTTGATGCGGAGGGTCGTTTCATCGCGTCAAACCTGCTTGCCAAGCATGACGAGAATTATGTCCCGCGCGAACTCAGCGATGTGGAAGGTCCAGTATCGTGATCGAGATTGGCCATTTCGCATCCTTTTTGGCGTTGGCAGCATCCATCTTTCAGACTTGGTATGGCTTTCGGCAACACAGACAATTAGCGGCGATTGGCGCGCTGACCGCATTTGCCATGATGCTGTTGGCGTTCTTGTTGCTGATATCGGCTTTTATTGATTCAGACTTTTCAGTGAAGCTCGTTGCTGAGCATTCCCAAACCTTGAAGCCACTATTCTACAAGGTCGCTGGCACGTGGGGAAACCATGAAGGGTCGATGGCGCTTTGGTGCCTTGTGACGATTGGGTTTGCTGGCGCAGGCGCACTTTTGTTGAAGACGGGCCGCGCCGCCTTCGAAGCGCGCGCACTTGGTATACAAGGTGCAATCGCCTCCGGCTCGCTGGCATATCTCCTGTTTGCCTCCAACCCGTTCTTGCGACTTAACCCTGCGCCGCTGCAAGGCTCTGGCCTGAACCCGATTTTGCAAGACCCTGCGCTCGCAATACATCCCCCCATTCTCTATCTTGGCTATGTCGGATTTTCATTCGTCTTTGCGCTCGCGGCGGCCGGTCTCATAGAGGGCCGGATTGACCGCGTTTGGGCAAAACATGTGCGTCCATTCGTGCTGGCGGCTTGGGTGCCCCTGAGTTTCGGGATCGCGCTTGGAAGCTACTGGGCTTATTATGAGCTTGGTTGGGGCGGATGGTGGTTTTGGGACCCTGTCGAAAACGCGTCCCTGATGCCATGGCTGATTGGCACGGCATTGCTCCACTCGATTATCGTCACTGAAAAGCGCGGCGGGTTTGCGTCCTGGACCGCGCTATTGGCTGTCCTTGCCTTTTGCTTTTCAATTCTCGGCGCGTTTCTCGTTCGCTCTGGAATTTTGACATCCGTTCACGCTTTTGCAATCGACCCGCTGCGTGGCAGCCTATTGCTGAGCGGCCTATTGGCATATGGTGGTTTTGCATTAGCCCTTTTTGCTTGGCGTGCGCCGTCACTGAAATCTGGTCCTGACTGGCAGCTTTTGAGCCGGGAAGGTGCGTTGATGTTCAACAATCTCGTTTTTGCAGTTGCAACAGCGACCGTTCTCTTGGGCACGATGTTTCCTCTCTTAGCGGAAATGACCGGTCGGCAGATGTCCGTCGGCGTCCCATATTTCAATCTCACCTTTGCACCGATCATGGCGCTGCTACTCTTTTCGATGCCGCTGGTTCAGGCTTGGAGTTGGGGGCGCGCCGCGTTGACATTCAAAAAGATACGCAGCGGCCTAGTCGGCGCTGGCATTGGTGCGGGCGTGCTTCTTATTTTGCATCTTGGCAAGATTCCGCTGGGGGCCGGTCTGGGTGTTGCGCTTGGCTTGTGGCTTCTTTACGGCGCAGCGGCCGAGCTGTTTCGCCGCGCAATTGTACCGACCCGCATATTCAAATTGCCAGCGCGGGTTTGGGGTATGAGCCTCGCGCATGCAGGTATTGGTCTTTTCGTGCTCGGCGCCGTTGTCGAAACCAGCGCGCAGTATGAACGCACGCTTGCATTAGAGATCGGTCAAAGCGCTGAGCTCGCCGGTTGGACTGTGCAGCTTGAGCGGGTCGAGGGTGTTGAAGGCGCAAATTGGTACGCAGACCGCGCCGTGCTCGCCATTGCCAAAAACGGCAAGCGCGCAATCTTAACCCCGGAGACGCGCTACTATCCGGCTGCCGGTGTCCCGACAACAGAAACAGCCATCCATAAAACGGGCTTGGGTGACCTTTACGCGGCGCTCGGTGATCGCCGATTGGTCGAAGGCGTTTCGCGCTGGACGTTTCGGGTCTACTATAATCCGCTGATCGATTTTATTTTCTTTGGCGTATTACTCATGGGGCTTGGCGGCATCTTATCAGCTTTTGGCGGCCGCGCGCCCGATTTAGAGCCAAAGGCTGAGCCCCTATCATCGCAGGTGCCCGAGAAAGATACGCCAGCCGTTATTGTGCCGGGCAATGCGCAATCTGATGCGCAGTCACCTTCAACGCCTACAGATGGGGTGACCAATTGATGCGCTGGTTTGTTTTCTTGCTTCTGCCGCTTCTGATGGCGTTTGATACACAGCTTGAAAACAGTGCGCAGGAACAGCGTGCGCGCAGTTTGATGGAAGAGATAAGGTGTGTCGCCTGCGAGAATGAGCCGATCTCACAGAGTAATGCCGATATTGCAGAAGATATGCGTGCGCGTGTGCGTGAGATGATTGCAGCAGGTGCAAGCGACGCTGAGGTGCGCGATTGGTTTGCCTATCGCTATGGTGAGTTCGTTCTGTTTCGTCCTTCAACGCAAGGCGCTGCCGGGCTTGTTCTTTGGGCTGTTCCGTTCAGCCTCCTTCTCTTTGCTGGCATTGGCCTTGGGCTTGCGAGACGTCGACGGGGTGGACAAGCTGCGATTGAGGCCGTGCCCCCGGAAACCTTCGACCAGCAGACTTTCGACCCGCAGACCCTCGCCCCGAAGGACCCGGATACAAATACGCAAGCCTAGCTTTCGCGTTGCGTCTAGCGGCGCTATCTGATAGCCAATCGCATTATGTTTTGAGGTTCGTTATGAGTAAAAATATAGAATTTGAAGGCGCAAATGGCCAGATGTTGTCGGGCATTCTGGAGCTTCCATCCGGCAAAACGCCCGCAGCAATGGTCTTATTCGCACACTGCTTTTCTTGTTCGAAAGACATATCTGCAGCGCGGGTCATTACACGCACGCTGGCCGAGCTTGGTTACGGCGTATTGCGGTTTGACTTTACAGGCCTTGGCGAGTCGGAAGGGTCTTTCTCGGACACGAATTTTTCCACCAATCTGGATGACCTTGAATCGGCGGCAAATTGGCTAGCGGCTGAGTATGGCGGCCCTGATATTATTGTTGGTCACTCGCTTGGCGGCGCGGCTGTTATTGCTGTTACCCATCGCTTGCCTAGCGTCAAAGCTGTCGCAACGATTGGCGCGCCGAGTGATGCTGACCATGTGATTCACAATTTTGGATCTCGGCTGGACGAGATCCAGGAACGCGGCGAGGCGGAGGTTCTGCTTGCAGGACGCCCCTTCACGATCAAGAAGCAATTTGTGGATGATGTCTCCGGCGCGAAGGTTAAAAGCGCAGTTGAAACGCTGAACCGCCCATTGCTCGTTATGCACGCGCCAACCGATATGGTTGTCGGTATCGAAAACGCATCCGGCCTCTTTGCGCACGCCAAGCATCCCAAAAGCTTTGTTAGCCTCGACACTGCTGACCATTTGCTCTCCCGCAAAGAAGACGCCGCCTATGCCGCTGGCGTTATCGCGAACTGGGCCGTGCGCTATGTTCCCGTAGACGCGCCCAGCCCAGCGCCCGCTGGTGATGGTGTTTATGTCAGCGAAACCGGACATGGGCGTTATGAAAACCTCGTCTCGACCGGCAAACACAAACTGATTGCCGATGAGCCTGCCTCCGTCGGCGGTGATGATAATGGCCCCGGTCCTTATGAATATCTCGCAGCCGGTCTTGGTGCCTGCACCTCGATGACATTGCGCATGTATGCTGACCGCAAGGGTTGGCCGCTTGAGAAGGTTGGCGTGCGTGTGTTGTTCTCGCGCGAGCCAGACCCTGCGAATCCAGACGGCGAGGCGCAAGATACGTTCAGCCGGATCATCGATATTGAGGGTGAGCTGGATGAAAGTCAGAGAGCCAGATTACTCGAAATCGCTGATAAGTGCCCCGTTCACAAGACTTTGGAGCGTGTGGTGCATGTCAGAACGGGATTTGCCTCATAAAAAACACAGTTTTTACTTTGTCTAACGACATTTTAATGAGCATTCTAACTGTGATATAC
>CAZXTI010000045.1:0-9565 GCA_964643565.1 uncultured Hyphomonas sp.
CCTTCCCATGGGGAGAGGAAATCAAAATTGCGATATTCCTGCGTCAGCTGCACCGGCTCATAAACCACGCGCTTTTCAAGATCATCATAGCGCACCTCGACATGTCCGGTCAGCGGAAAGTCCTTGCGAAGCGGGTGCCCCTCAAAACCATAATCGGTGAGCAAACGGCGCAAGTCCGGATGCCCGGCAAACTGAATACCGTACATGTCAAACGCTTCACGCTCATACCAGTTCGCCGCCGGGAACACGTCAACGATGCTAACCACCGGGGTCGCCTCATCGGTGCTCAATTTCACGCGGATGCGTTGATTGAGTTGCATCGACAGTAAATGATAAACCACCTCAAAGCGTTCCGTGCGCTCTGGATAATCCACGCCGCAAATATCAATCAGTGTCTCAAACAAACACTCACTATCATCGCGTAGGAACTTCATCACAGCCACAACATGATCACGCTCAATAAGCAGCGTTAGCTCATCATGCGTCACCGCGTGTGATTTGCATGCCAGCGGTAAGCGTTCAGAAATACGCTCAGCCAGTGCGATCAAGTCTTCAGTGTCAATCACCTTAATAGCTCCTAGCGCTCAATTGAGCCTTCACGCCGTATCTTCTTCTGCAATTGCAAGAAGCCGTAAACGAGCGCCTCAGCGGTTGGCGGACAACCCGGCACATAAATGTCGACCGGCACAATCCGGTCGCATCCACGCACCACAGAATAACTATAATGGTAATACCCGCCGCCATTCGCGCACGAGCCCATCGAAATCACATAACGCGGCTCTGGCATCTGGTCATAAACCTTGCGCATGGCCGGTGCCATCTTATTGGTCAGCGTGCCAGCCACAATCATCACATCAGATTGGCGCGGCGACCCACGCGGCGCCATACCGAAACGTTCAAGATCATAGCGCGGATTACCCGCATGCATCATCTCAACCGCGCAGCACGCCAAACCGAACGTCATCCACATCAGCGACCCGGTACGTGCCCACGTGATCAAATCATCCGCGCTCGCGACCAGAAAGCCCTTATCGGCCAGCTCATCATTCAGGCCCGCATAAAACGGATCATCAGCGCGCACATTATGCCCGCCTTCTACGCCAGCGCGGCCTGCGCCCAATGCATATGGTTTGGTATCAGCCAACCGCCTACTCCCATTCCAAAGCGCCAGAGCGCCACTCATAAATAAAGCCAATGGTCAGCACTAGCAGGAAGACAACCATCGACCAGAAACCAAAAACGCCAATCTCCCCGAGACTGACCGCAAATGGGAACAGAAACGCGACTTCCAAATCAAAGATGATGAAGAGAATCGCAACCAGATAAAAGCGCACATCAAACTTCATGCGCGCATCATCAAATGCGTGAAATCCACACTCATAAGCAGAGTTCTTTTCCGGGTCAGGCTTGTTCGGCGCGAGGATCAACGCCCCAAAGATAAATAGCAGCGCCAGCGCCAGAGAAAGACCCAGAAAAATCACTACCGGAAGGTAGTCGAGGGTCAGGGTCTGTAATTCATTAGGTGTCATGATTTTTCACCAGTCTTAAGCTCGTTCCGAGTTAGGACGCTTTACGCCAAGAAGCAACAGCCAGATGCCACACTTTTCTATTCCTTATGACAAAATTTTAACGCCGTGACATTGTGACAAGGCGTCCTGAAACCCGCCCGCTTTGAGAACTATTTGCATCTAGGCCATTTTCTTCTGGCGCTCAGCCATTTCACCGCTACTCTCCAACCGATGCATCAGTCCAATCCACACGATTTATCTTCCCGCGCCTTGCTGCCTGATCTCATCCGCTGCGCAGCCCTCATCGGCATCGTGATTATAAATGTTGGCGCATTTTCATGGCCGCTCGAATTAGCCTACACGCAGGCCCCGTCGAGCCTCTTTGATATATCAATTGAAGCCCTGACAACCACCCTGTTCATGACCAAAGCCTATGCGCTGTTTTCGCTCATGTTCGGCGTTGGCCTTGCCTACCAGATCAGATCGGCTGAGAATCAGGGAAAATCCCCAAGCTGGCGTCATTATCGCCGCATCGCGGGCCTAATCATTCTCGGCGGGCTCCATGCAAGCTTTCTGTTTCTTGGCGATGTGCTTATTATGTATGCCATTATCGGCTTGTTCTTCTATGGCTTCATCAAACTTGAAGCCTCCACGCTGATCAAAATCGGTATTGGCCTCATTTTTTTCCAGATCATCCTTTTGCTTGCCACATCCGGCATCCTCGCTCTGACAGAAAACGCGCCGCCCTCAGAAGACTTCGCCAGCAGTGAAGACGCAAATTTAGAAAACATCGCCGCCGCCTTCGCAGCTTTCGGCGAAGGCACTTTTATGCAGGCCACCGCCTTTCGCGCCTCACATCTCGGCCTGATCGCCGCCTCCGTCCTGTTTCAAGGCTTTAATATACTCGGTTACTTCCTTTTAGGCTTCGCGCTCGCCAAAAAGGGTTACATCAACACACCCGCCGCGCCATTCTGGAAAATGTGTCGCCGCCTCGCTTTTCCCATTGGCCTTTTGGGAGGCGCGCTTGGCGCTTATGTAAAGATGAGCGCTACGGCGCCATTCTCATCCTCTGGCATGCTTGGCTATGGCATCTTGACCGCGTTCGCCCCCTTCCTCGCGCTTGGCTATGCCGGCTGGATCGCTAAATATGCGGCTGGACCGGCCAGCCGGCTAAAATCCTTTTTAGCCCGCGCAGGCACAGCCACACTCAGCGCCTATATTTTCCAGTCACTATGCCTCTCGCTTATTTTCAGCGCCTATGGCCTCGGCCTGTTTGGAACACTTGGCGCGGCAGCCTCCACCGCAATCGGTCTCGGCGTGGGATTGCTGTCCCTGATCAGCGTAAGCCTCTGGCGCACCAGATTCGCCCGCGGCCCTCTGGAAATGCTGCTGCGCCGCTGGACATATCTGGAATAACTCCCAAACAGCGTAAATGCTGCAAAGATTCCCAACAACCGCCTCATTGCTACCGATTCTGCTCAAGTTTTCGCCTTATTTGCAAGTCACCTTGGATCTATCGAAATTACTGATGGAACCAAGAGGCTAAACCAATGAAAACTTTGACAAAAACACTTTTCGCCGCCGTGACAGTCACCGCAATGTCAGCGCCTGCTTTCGCGCAAATTTCTGCGCCAGACACAAGCCCCGTCTGCGCCCCGATAAGCGCGACTATCTATTTCGCTGAGGGCGACACAAGCCTCTCAAATGCTGCCAAATTAGCGCTACAAGCCGAAGCGACCGACATTGGCGGCTGCACAATTACCGAAGTCGCAGCAACGGCCATTTCAACCGACGGCGACAGCACCCTGTCTCAAGCCCGCTCAGCCGCCGTGCTCGCCGAGCTTGCTAATCTCGGTGTCACAACAACCGATGCAGCCACCTCAGTTGGCGCAGCGCCAGAAGGCCGCTTTCTCTCAACCAATCGCCAGGTACAGCTGACAATGACAACCATACCCTCCACGATCAGCAGCTAAACCTCACAGACCTCCCTGCCCGCTTTTTTAGCTCCTCTTTGAAGCGGCATTTACCCCGGCCATTTCCCACATGGTCGGGGTTTTTTCTTAGTCAAAGAATGACAACACCGCTGACCCGACAATAAACCCTGCGACGCTATGGGAAACGTCCAACAGCAAATCCATCGGCGAGTGGATGATATTATAGACAAAGCTATAACCAAGGATCGGCGCGGCAATTAAAATCGAAAGCAGCGCGCCAAACCGGACACATGGCCCCAATCCTTTCGTACCCGTTTTCTGAAACAGCCAGCCAAGCCCAAACGCCAGAATGAGCGGAATCAAAAAGCCGCCGCCAAACACGATGACCGGATCAAAACTTGCTTCCAATTGCTCCAATGTATAGCCATTGGCCGCTTGCCACTGATCATGGAACAGTAATCCAAACCATAAAAACCCAACAAAATAAATCGCGATTGCAGCCAGCAATACGCCAACTAAATTTACCCCAGCAATCCTCGGCATTGGTTTTCTTCCCTAATTGTTCTATCCACCGCTTAAATATAAAAGTCGGTGTGATTCCGGCAATATACATGATTTCAAGCGAGCACCCGAATGACCCAGCAGAGCGACAAGCGCCGCATCCTTATCACCTCAGCTCTGCCATATATAAATGGCATCAAGCATTTGGGAAATCTCGCCGGCTCCATGCTGCCCGCCGACGTGTTTGCCCGCTATCAACGCCTCGCCGGAAATGATGTGCTTTATATCTGCGCCACCGACGAACACGGCACGCCTGCAGAGCTTGCAGCGCAGGCGGCTGACATCTCGGTGCAGGAATATGTCGACGCACAATATGAGGTTCAACGCGCCGCTGGCGAAGGCTTCTCCCTGTCATACGACCATTTCGGCCGATCCTCACGCGAAGAAAACCACCGTTTAACCCAGCATTTCGCCCATATCCTCGAAGAAAAGGGCCTGATCGAGGAGCGCGTCTCCAAACAGGTCTACTCAAATGATGATGGCCGCTTCCTGCCAGACCGCTATGTCGAAGGCACATGCCCGCATTGCGATTATGAGAAAGCGCGCGGCGACCAATGCGACAATTGCGGACGCTTGCTCGACCCAATCGACCTTAAAAACCCTTATTCATCCGTTTCAGGCGGCACGGACATTGAAATCCGCGACACCGCCCACCTCTTCCTCCTCCAATCCAAAATGCAGGACACGATCCACGAATGGGTCGAAGCCTCAAAGGATTGGCCCCAGCTCGCCCGCTCCATCGCCCTAAAATGGCTAGATGAAGGCCTACGCGACCGCGCCATCACCCGCGACCTGAAATGGGGCATCCCCGTCACCGGGGCCGATGGCACACCGCGCCCCGGCTTTGAAAACAAAGTCTTCTATGTCTGGTTTGATGCGCCCGTTGAATATATCGCCTCAACGCAAGCATGGGCCAAAGCCAAAGGCGAGCCGGACGCTTGGGCGTCTTGGTGGCGCAAAGACCAAGGCGCGGAAAACGTCGAATATGTCCAGTTCATGGGCAAGGACAATGTCGCCTTCCACACCGTATCTTTCCCCGTCACCCTGTTCGGTTCCGGCGAGCCATGGAAAACCGTCGACCGGCTCAAAGCCTTTAACTGGGTCACATGGTATGGCGGCAAGTTCTCGACCAGCAATAAGCGCGGCGTGTTTATGGACCAAGCCCTTGAGCTGCTCCCCGGCGACTATTGGCGCTGGTATCTGATCGCCAATGCGCCTGAAGGCTCAGATGCTGCCTTCACATGGGAAGGCTTCCAAGCGGCGGTCAATTCAGACCTCGCCAATGTCCTTGGAAACTTCGTCAACCGGATCACTAAATACACCGTCTCAAAATTTGACGGCGCACTTCCAGCCGGTGGCACACCCGGCGAAGACGAGGCATGGATGGCAGAAGAGCTAAAAACGCGCCTCGCCGCGCTCACAGACCATTACGAAAAAATGGAATTCCGCAAAGCTGCTGCCGAAACCCGCGCCATCTGGGCGGCCGGAAATGAATACCTCACCCGCGCTGCGCCATGGTCGAAATACAAAACCGATGTCGACGCCGCTGCCGTCGGCGTGCGCACAGGCCTAAACCTCATCGCCATCTTCGGCATTATCGCGCAGCCGATCATTCCCAATGTCGCCAAGACAATCCTAGACACGCTTGGCATCCCTGAAGAAAACCGCAAGTGGCCACACGCTGAGGACGCAGGTCTCCTCGACGCACTCCCCCACGGCATGCCCATAACAGCCCCGCCCGTCCTCTTCACCAAAATCGAAGACGAACAAGTCGCCGAATGGACAACGCGCTTTGGCGGCGAGGACTAGAGCCAATGACCCGCGAGCGTCTATATAAGGATAAGCTCGCCATCATCACCGGCGGCGCATCCGGCCTTGGCCTTGCACTAGCCGATGAGCTTGCCGCACGCGGAGCAACCCCAATCCTTATAGATATTCAGCATACTGATACATCGCACCGACTGGAAATCGCGGACACGGCAGACGCCGAAGCACTCGCCAGCGTCATTGAGAAACTAAAATCTGAACATGGCCGAATAGACATCGCCATCGCGAATGCCGCCATTGACCTGACAGGCGAAGCCCACGACTTCACCGCCGAGGACTGGCGCGCCATCATCAACACCAACCTCATCGGCGCGACCAATCTTATCGCCGCCACCTATCCAGATATGGTCGCCCGGCGCGAGGGCCGCCTGATCCTTGTCTCATCCGGCGCAGGCCTCATCGGTTTCCCCTTCGGCGCGCCCTACACCGCCAGCAAAGCCGGGCTGATCGGCCTAGCAAAAGCCCTCCACGCAGAAGCATCTACCCACGGCGTGCGCGTCAATGTCGCCTGCCCGCCTATTCTGGACACACCGCTCCTGACCACCGGAAAAGCAAAGCCCGGCATAGACCGCGCAGCCTTTATTGCCAGCCTGACGAAAACCCCAATGCCAGCCGAAAAAGCAGCAAAACACATCCTAAACCCGCGAAATTCACGTAAATTACTGAATATTTTCCCGCTTCAACTGCGCATGGCACACACATTTTCCAGCCTCTTTCCACCGCTAGGCCGCACCATCCGCTCCGACATCATCACTCGCTTCAACCGTCACGGCCGCAAATAATCCACGCATTGACCCGCCGCCAGAACCCGCTAGGCTAGCGACATGGGAGCATTTCTGAAATTTTTTCTCGGCATTTTACTGCTTATCATACTCGCATTTACCGCGAGCTATGCCTTCGTAAAATTGAGCGCAAAACCACTTGACGATGAAGCCCGCGCCAAAGCACCCGGCAGCTTTATTACCCTGTCAGCGGGTCAAGTACACTATCGCTGGCACGGCCCCGAAAACGGCCCTGTCATCATTATGTCGCATGGCTTCTCCACCCCGAATTTCATCTTCGAGCAGAACGCCGCCGCCCTCGCCGCTGACGGTTTCCGTGTGCTGACATATGACCATTTCGGACGCGGCTGGTCAGACCGCCCGCGCGTCAAATATGACGTGGACTTCTACGATCAGGAATTGCTGGAACTTACCGACGCACTGGGACTACGCGAACCGTTCGGACTTGTTGGCCTCTCTATGGGCGGCCCCATTACCGCTGAGTTCACAGCCCGCCACCCAGAGCGCGTCGCCAAGCTCTTTCTCTTTGTTCCAGCAGGCTTCGTCCTTGGCGCGGAACCCGGCAGCGCATCAGACAAATTACTCCGTACAAAGCTCGTCGGCGACATGGTCTGGCGCCTCATCGGAAAACGCATTCTGCTTGGCGACCGCCAATACGACGAAACAGACCTCGCCGCGCAAAACAGATTAGCGGGCGATGTGTCCGAGCAGATGCAATATGCCGGATATTTTGAAGCGCTCTTATCCTCTTATCGCCATTTGCCTATGCATGATCGCGACGCCACCTATGCGCGCACCGAAGCGCAAAACATCCCCGTTCATGCGGTCTTTGGCACAGATGATCAAACCGTCTTGATCGCCAGCGCCGACCGCCTCGCTAAGGCCATGCCCTCAGCACAAATCACACGGCTGGAGGGCGGAGAGCATGGGTTAAATTATCAAATGAATTCAGTGACAAACCCAATGCTCGTCAACTTCTTCTCATCATTGAAGAAGGCAGACCCCCAACAAGAGCTAATCGAAACCCCGCGCGAAAATTAAGCAGGGTTTGGCTGGTCATCAGAAGCGGGCGCGCTGTCGGCTGGAGACGGTATTTTCGCCATGATCTCGCTCACATCATCTTCGCCCATATAATCAGGCACGACCATACCAATCGACACGATCAGCTTCGCGCCCTCCTCAACAGTCATCTCCAAATCAATAACCTCCGCCTTCGGAACGAACATGAAGAAGCCAGATGTCGGATTAGGCGTTGTCGGCACAAAAACCCCCATCATATCCGGCCCGATTTTCGCCTTCACCTCACCCTTGATCGGCGCAGTTGCAAAGCCGACACACCACGTTCCGCGCTTAGGATATTCAACCAGAACCATGTCTCTAAAGGATGACTCCTGGCTCGATGCAATCGTCTCAAACAATTGTTTGAACAGGGAGTAAATATTCTTCACCACCGGCACATTCGACAAGAACCGATCGCCAGCCGCAACAAGGCCGCGCCCAATCAAATTGGCACCGACAGCGCCAAGAAATGTCAGTGCAATAATCGCAACAACAAGCCCAAGCCCCGGCAAGCCCAGTGTCAGATCGACACCGAAAATATTCACTTTGTCTGGAATATAGGTTTCCGGGTTCCACGCGCGCGGAATTGTCGGTTTGATGATGCGGTCAATCCACGAAATGAACCCCCACACAAGATAGATCGTAATCGCAATCGGCGCAGCGATAACAACGCCAGCCAGAAACCGGCCACGCAGATAGGCAATCACGCCCTGCTTACGAACAGAGGGTTCACCAATCTCGTCAATTCCAGACTTCTGCGACTTCGTTTTCTTCTCTGCCATCTGCTTACTCAAACGTTCCGATTTGTTTTTGTGCCCGTTTATGGGCAATACTGACACGCATGATCATGCCAGAATCAATTGAAAATGCCCTTAACGCACTTGTACCAGTTTTCTCAAAGAATAAGGGCACAATTACGTCATTGGATCGACTTTCTGGCGGTGCCAGTCAACAAATATGGGCATTTGTTGTCGATTTTAAAGACGCGCATGAAAAACGCTACATTCTGCGCAGATCTCCCGAAAATACGAGCCATGATGGCGTTAGCCACAAGATTTCACTGACCACCGAAGCACTCTTGCTACGTGCTGCGGCTGAGGCAAACCTGCCCGTCCCGCCCGTCGCCCATATTTGCACACCAGCAGACGGCCTTGGCGATGCCTTCATCATGGACTTCGTAAACGGGGAAACAATCGCGCGCAAAATTCAACGCGATGAGACATACGCCGCCGCGCGCCAAAGCTTCGCCCATGATTGCGGCAAGGCCCTCGCCAAAATCCATCAAATTCCAACCACCACCTTACCCGATCTACCGACCGTCGGCGCATCTGAACAGATTGTGCAGTTCGAGGATATTTTCCGCCAACTCAATATCATCCGCCCCACCTTCGAGCTTGCCTTTCAGCACCTGAAGGAAACAACGCCCGAAAGCCTCCAGCCCGTCCTCATTCATGGCGATTTTCGCCTTGGAAACCTTATCATCGGCCAAGACGGTTTGCGCGCTGTGCTCGATTGGGAGTTGGCCCACCTCGGCGACCCACGCGAAGACATCGGCTGGCTCTGTGTTAACTCATGGCGTTTTGGCGCAGCAGAAAACCCCGTCGGGGGCATTGGCCAATTAAGCGAATTTCTTAGCGCCTATGAAGCTGGTGGCGGCCAAAAATTTGCGCCTGAAGACATCCGATGGTGGCAAATGCTCGGCACGCTGAAATGGGGCATCATGTGCATGATCATGTATGAAAGCTATCGCAATGGAACGGCCCCAACCGCCGAGCGCGCTGCGATCGGCCGGCGCGTTTCGGAAACAGAAATAGACTTGATCAATCTCATGCAGGAAAGAGGCTGACATGTATAACACCCCCTCCATCAACGAGCTTATCGCTGCCGTCCAAAC
>CAZXTI010000046.1:0-2444 GCA_964643565.1 uncultured Hyphomonas sp.
GCGGCCAGGGGCAAGCTATCAGCAATTACTGGACAGAAGCGGCCTAAAGCCTTTCGCTTTGTTCAGGTATCGGCTAGTTCCAAGCTCTCAGAACACAAGAGCCTAGGCCATGTCACGATCATTCCAAGAAGAATCCGCGCGCAGACGCACATTCGCGATCATCTCGCACCCGGATGCCGGTAAAACCACGCTTACGGAAAATCTGCTTCTTGCTGGCGGCGCTATTCGTGCTGCCGGTGCTGTTGCGGCGCGCGGCGAACGTCGCCGAACACAATCTGACTGGATGAAGATTGAACGTGATCGCGGGATCTCGGTATCGGCGTCTGTTATGACGTTTGAGTATCAGGACTTATTGTTTAACTTGCTGGATACGCCCGGCCACGAAGACTTCTCTGAAGACACGTACCGCACACTCACGGCAGCTGATAGCGCAGTTATGGTGCTTGATGCTGCAAAAGGCATCGAACCACAGACGTTGAAACTGTTTGAGGTTTGCCGCATGCGGGATATTCCTATTTTGACATTCATCAACAAGATGGATCGGGAAGCATTAGACCCTTTCGAACTTTTGGATGAGGTTGCAGACAAGCTTCAACTGGAAACCGCGCCTTTGTATTGGCCGGCGGCAAGCGGCAATCGATTTGGTGGAATGCAGGATTTGCGCTCTGGCGAGTTTTGCATTTTTAAGAAATCAACGGCTGATGAAGGCCCGGAAGTTGGACCGGCTGAACGGTGTGCGATGGATGGAAATTCGATTGCAAGCCTGATGGATGAGAGTGTGCTTGCAGAGTTGAAGGATGGTGCAGAGCTTGCTGCAGATGCACTGCCGAGCATGGATCGTAAGGCTTATCTTGAAGGGCATATGACGCCGATTGTCTTTGGTTCGGCTTTGCGTCACTTCGGCGTTGCTGAGCTTTTGAACGCTTTGACGGAGTTTGCGCCGGGGCCTCGGCCTCAGGTGGCTGTGCGTAAGGGGCAAGAGGTTATTCTGAAGGCGGAGGATAAGGGTGTTTCGGGATTTATCTTTAAAATTCAAGCGAATATGGACCCTAATCACAGAGATAGGGTTGCGTTTTTGCGGCTATGCTCTGGCGAATTTAAGCGTGGAATGCGCCTGAAAACGTCAGCGGGTAAGCAGATAAATGTGCATAATCCGATGATGTTTCTCGCGCAGGACAGAGAAATTGCGGAAACGGCCTATGCTGGCGATGTGATCGGTGTGCCCAATCACGGCCAATTGCGGGTTGGTGACGGATTGTCTGAAAACGGCGATTTACAGTTCACGGGTATTCCAAACTTTGCACCAGAAATCCTCCGGCGCGCGCGGGTGAAAGATCCAATGAAACAGAAGCATTTGCGCAAAGCGCTAGAAAGCCTCGCAGAGGAGGGTGTCACACAATTGTTTCGCCCATCGATTGGGTCTGATTTAATTGTCGGCGCTGTGGGCAGCTTGCAGATTGATGTGATGGCTGAGCGTGTGGCCGCAGAATATAATCTGGAAGTCGATTTTGAGGTCGCCCCATACAATGTTGCACGCTGGCTCTCCAGCGATGTCGAAGGGGCAGTTGAGGCCTTTATGGATACGAATAAGTCCGTCTGCGGAACGGATCTGGACGGCGCTCCGGTTTATCTTGGGAAGAATGCGTGGGATGCCGGATACGCTGCGGAGAAGAACCCGGACATTCGGTTCACGACAACAAAAGAGCGCGCCGTCTAATCGATCGGCGCGCCCGTAATTTGGCCTTTAAGTCTGGCCTGTTTTTGTAAATATTGTACGCGGGGTTTAGCTGCCGCCGCCTCTGGCAGTGCTGCCGCTGGAGCCGGGTCTGCGCTGGTTTGGCGGGGCAAGCGGCGCGCCGACATCGGTAGCCAAATCATTGCCTCCCAAATTGACGGAGTCGAGTGTCTCAAACAATTGATCACCTTCTGGCATTTGACTGGTTGGTTCATTGACAGCTGCACTGGCTGCTGCCGCTTCTGCTGCAATCTGGGCTTCATATTGATCCGGTGTGAGCACTGTATTGTTGTTTACTGAGAAATCCGGAAATTCGCTGCTGCCTAGGTTCTCATAAGGCTTGTTTGGGTTAGGCGCGGCGGTCGGAACGGATCCTGCCGGGACTGTATTTAGGAGTTTCGGTTCTGATTTCGTCCGCGTCGATTTGGGCAGCGTTATTGTTTCGCGCGTTGCAGATGGCACGGGTGCGGGCGCTGGAGGGGGTGTTGTTACGCTCGGAAAGCTTGGGGTGACTGGCGGCGAAGAAACGACAGTGCCAGCCGGAGCAGGCAGCGCGGTGGGCGGCGCAAATGAAATCTGCGGCGGCGGAGCCGTTCTGAAGACTGCGCCATCAGGTAAATCGCCTTGGGTAACAGGGACTTGTATGCGTTCGTTAGCGACGCCCGGTGGCGGTGGTGGCAGCGTAGATGTGCGGCTTGTCACAGGCGGG
>CAZXTI010000046.1:2544-9477 GCA_964643565.1 uncultured Hyphomonas sp.
GGCTGTACGACCGGCGCTTGAACAACTGGCGCAGGTCTTGGCGCTGCCGGAAGAGCGGGGCGCGGCGTTGGTGCAGCGCGGCGAACGATAGGCGCAGGCTGCACGACCGGTGCTTGAATGACTGGCGCTGGTGTTGGGGCTGCTGGAAGTGAAGGACGCGGCGGCGGCGCGGCACGGACGATAGGTGCCGGTGCAGGTCGAGGCGCGCGCACTATTGGCGCAGGTGGTGTAAAGGTTGGCGTTGGCGCAGGCCGGTATGTCTGGGTTGGCGCCAGTGGACGCGGGGCGGCCGGAAGCGATCTGACATTTTGGTTGCGTATGACGGTTCTGGCAGGGGTTCCTGTTACGCCGCCGAGCAATGTGCCGCGGTGTTGAACGGGCGCTGAGCGAACGCTGTTTTGGCCCTGACTAGCAAGCAGGGGATTGATGCCGGATGTCATGAGAGGATTTTTTACAGACTTACCGACAACGGCTTTAAGTTCGCATGTCGCTGGACCCAGACCGCGTGTGGCGCGCTGAAAGCTCCAAGAGCGGCAAACGCTCTCCCGGGAACAAAGTGCGGCGCAACTGGTGGCAGAGTTTGTCTGTACCTTATTATATGTACCGCCATATCGGTAAGTGTTCTTCTCATGCGAGTATTGTTGTGCGCTTGCTGTACTAGCAAGAAGGGCAAAACTGGCGATGGAAAATAGAATACGCATGTCGGCAGGCTCCTGATTTCTGCCGTAAAGTAGCGGGTTCTCGTTAATGAAGTGTTTTCTTCACGCCTTGCTTGCTTCGATTGCTTCTCGTTTCTCTTCGAGCTCCAACCATTCCAGTTCGGCTTCTTCTAGCTCTGAACGGGCCGCAGACAAGCGCTCGGACTTCGCCTGAAACGCCTTGGGATCGTCGTTAAAGAGGTTTGGATTTGACAATTCAGCCTCTAATTGGGTCATTTCATCTGCGAGCTTGGGCATGCGCGCATCGAGTTCTTTCAAACGGTGCACATCCTTGAAGGACATTTTTTGTAATTGCTTGGAGGGCTGCTTGTGGTTTCCGTTTTTGTGCTTTGTTTTTGATGGGTTTTTAGTGTTCTCTTCGCCTGATTTTAGGGCGGAAATTTGCGCCTGTGCATCGCTCCATCCGCCGGCGGTTTGTATCCATTTTCCCTCACCAAGCGGGCAGATACATGAGGTGACGGTGTTATCCAGGAAGGCTCTGTCATGGCTAACAATAAGAAGCGTGCCAGCGTATTTTTCGAGCATGTCTTCGAGCATATCAAGCGTGTGCATATCGAGATCATTGGTCGGTTCGTCGAGGACAAGCAGATCACATTTTCTGGCAAGTGCGACGGCAAGGGTGAGGCGATTTCTTTCCCCCCCGGAGAGCGCGCTGACGGGTTGTCTTAGCTGATCTGGCTGAAACAAAAACTCTTTTGCATAGCCTGCAACATGGCGCGACGCGTCCTGCACCATGATGCTGTCGCCGCCCATCGGCGCGAGGGTTTCCCAGATTGAGTGTTTCGGGTTGAGGCTTTCGCGCGTTTGATCGAGGAAGCTGATCTCTATTGTTTTGTTCAGCTTCACAGAGCCGCTGTCGGGCGCGAGCTCTTTTAGCATGAGTTTGAGTAGGGTGGTTTTCCCGATGCCATTGGGGCCGATAATGCCGATACGGTCGCCGCGAATGACGCGTAGTGAGAAATTTTCGGCGATCAGGTTCGTGCCGGTTTCAGTCTCGAAGCTTTTCGTTATGCCGCGTACGTCTATCATTTTACGGCTGGCTGAGTCTGTGGTTTCAGCCTCAAGAACGGCTCCGGCGCGGGCTTCAGCGAGCGCGGATCTGCGCCGGGCGTGTTCGGCGCGTAAAGTCTTGAGCCGCCCAAGACGCCCCATATTGCGCTTGCGACGGCCCGTAACGCCGCGCGCGAGCCATCTCTTTTCGTCTTTGAGCTGCGTTTTCATTTTTGCCAAGAGACGCTCTTCTTCAGCTTCCACTTCGGTCGCCCAAACGTCGAAATGGGCATAACCACGCGGAGACTTGCGGACGGTGCCTTGTTTTAGCCAAAGCGTATTTGTTGAAACGGCTTCCAGGAATTTACGATCGTGCGAGACGAGTAGAACGGCGCCGTGGAAAGCTTTCAGGCGCGCCTCTATCAAGGTGATCATCGGCACATCGAGATGGTTTGTCGGCTCGTCGAGAAGCAGGATGTCTGGCTCGGCGGCAAAGGCTCTGGCAAGCGCGGCACGTCTTTGCTGGCCGCCCGAGATTTTGCTGGGGTCTGCTTGCGGGTCCAATGCCATGCCCATGAGTTCGGCTTCGGCCCGGTGACGGTCGACGCTGATCGGTACAAAGTCGACCGCATCCGTGTCGCGTTCCTCATATGTGGTGGCAAAATCGAGCAGGGTCTTAAATTGCGACAGGTCGGGTTCTTGTTCAACGGTGACGATGCGTGTACCGGGCTGTATCCAAAGGTCGCCTGTATCCGGTTCGAGGCGTCCATCGACAATTTTCATGAGTGTGGATTTTCCAGCGCCGTTACGCCCGACCAGCGCAGCACATTCGCCCTTGTTGATGGTAAGGTCAACGCCTTCAAAAAGTGGTTTGCCGCCAAAGGACAAACGCACATCTTTCATGGCAAGGATTGGAGGGCGTGCCATATGTTTTAAGGCTGCACAGCGACGCGCGTTGTCACTTCCGGTGTTCCAAGGGTGCGCGTTGCGACTTCTCCAAAGGCACCGGAAAGATTGCGATAGAAAGAAATGCGCTCCTTGGCCCCGTCTGAAAGAACAATGATGTTCTCTGTGCCCGCAAGCGGTGTGGGCTCCTTTTCGGCCAAGGCGATTTTCACGATGTCCGACCAGATTTCAGCCGGTAGACCGCCGCCAGATACTTTGTTCATGGATGTGTCATCATCATTGCCGACCCAGACGCCTGCTGTGATTTGGGAGGTGAAGCCGATGAACCATGCGTCCCGCCAATCTTGCGAGGTGCCGGTTTTGCCAGCGACGGTCCAGCCGGGAATAGCTGCGCGGCCACCTGTGCCAGATAAGACGACACGTGCGAGCATGGCGTTCATTTCCTGGGCGAGGGCGGCTGAGAAAATCGGGATCGGGTCTTTTTCTTCGCGTTCAAAAATGACTTGGCCGCGCGAGTCCTCGATTTTGAGAATATAATATGGGTCCAGGCGTAGGCCAGATTTCGCGAATGTGCCGAAAGCGGCGGTGAGCTCTTGCAAGGTGACTTCCTGGCTACCAAGCGCGATCGACGGCAGGGGCGTTAGCGGTGACTTTATTCCAAAACTTCGCGCAACCGCGATGATGCGGTCCTCACCGATCTCATTGCCAATTTGCGCGGCGACTGTGTTTAGAGATTTTGCAAAAGCTTCTGACACGGTGACGGGGCCGTAATAGCCTGGGCTATAATTCTTCGGTTCCCATTTGTCGAATGTGACAGGTTTGTCTTCATATACGTCGAATGGGTCGATGCCAGCTTGCAAGGCGGCGGCATAGAGGAAAGCTTTAAAGCTGGAGCCGGGCTGGCGCTTGGCTTGGGTGGCGCGGTTATATTTGCTGGCTTCGTAATCGACCCCGCCGACAAGGGCGGCAACAGATCCATCTTCCTCTATGATGATGGCTGCTGCTTGTGAGGCGGACAGTTTTTCACCGTCTTTGGCAATGCGCTGGCTGACGGCTTGGTTGACGGCGACCTGCAAATCTCTGTCGATGCTGAGGGTAATGACAAGGTCGCCCGGCGCGTCAGGGGCGATTTGGCCTAGTCGCTCAGTTACAGTGTCCAAGATGTATCCAAAATTATTGCCGGAGGCGCGCGCGGCTGCTTCCGCCAGCGTTACATCGGCTGCAATTGCTTCATTGCGCTGCGCTTCGGTAATATATCCAACGGTCATCATTTCGTTGAGGACATAACGTTGGCGCTCGCGTGCGCCTTCAAGGTTATTGTCGAGGGCGAGCTTGGAGGGCGCTTTTGGCAAGGTCGCGAGAAGGGCTGCTTCGCTTAGGGTGATCTCCTGAGGCGTTTTGCCAAAATATTCTTCTGCCGCTGCGGAGATGCCATACGCGCCGGACCCAAAATAGATACGGTTGAGATAGAGCGTTAGAATTTCGTCCTTGGTCAATTCGGTCTCTAGCTGCTGGGCCAAACGCATTTCCTGAGCTTTGCGGCGATAAGATTGCGTATTGTCTAAAACAAAGTTCTTGATGACTTGCTGGGTAATGGTCGATGCGCCAGAGACTGTTCGGCCGGACCGCCAGTTTGACCATAAGGCGCGCACAATGGCCGTGGTGTCTGCGCCGTCATGTTCATAAAAACGCTTATCCTCAGCGGCGATGAAAGCTTGTGGTATATGCGGCGGCAGATCTTTCACATCTATAACGCGCCCATAATGTGGGCCACGGATGACGATCAGCTCACCATTGCGATCTCTAAATTCATAAGCCTGCTCTCGTTTTGTGGTCCAAAACTCTTCGGCCGGAGGCAAATCCGGCATGCCGCTAAATAGATAGTTCCAGACGACCGCAGCACCGATCGCCCCTGCAAATGAGAGACACAGGAAACCGATGGCGCCGAATTTCAGCCAGCGCCACTTTTTAGGTTTTGGTTCGTTCTTTTTCTTCGCAGGCATTTGCGACCTTATCTTAAGACAAGCGATTCCATATATACTGTCGGTTAATATCAGAAAAATAGTGGCAGCGATAAGGCAATGATCGACGATTATGTTGGGTTGGTTGCATTTATCCCGCACGCATTCGGCAAAAACCCGCCAATTTTCTGCCATTTCGCTGAAACAATCCGACCGACCTCTGGAGCGGCTATAACAGGGCATGGTCAATAATCAGGACAAGGCGAGACGCAGGCTGACGCGTTACGATCACGAGGAATTGCAGTGTTTGCGATATCGCGGCTATTCGATTGCAGCGATTGCGCAGCGGATGGGCGTTTCACAGAGTGCGGTGCGTTACCGCTTCCAAGAATATGGATTGGATCAACCTGTCAGCCTTGTTGAGGCGGTCCGGCTGGAGCTGGTTGCAGCTTTTCGCGAAACAAGCCGCCGGATGGGGCAAAGGGATGTGTTTGACGCTGAGCATGCCCGGTTGTGCGGTGTGCAAGTGAAGCTGGGCTTGGCGCTGCTACGTGTGCCGCAGACAGATATGGAAACTGGAGAGGATGGAATGACGAATACAATGAAGGGCAGTGCTTCGTCTTTGGACAAGATGAGTGACGAGGATAAGCGCAATGAACTCAGACGCTTGGTCGGTCTGGACACAAAGGGAGTGGACGGAGGCATACTTAGCGGCTCTGCCGGAAGCGGAGGTGGAGCATCTCCTGAAGACACCATTTGTGAAGTGGGCGATGCCGGCACAGAGACCTCCGGAGGGGGATGATTGGCGCACATGGCTGTTTATGGGCGGACGGGGCGCGGGCAAAACACGCGCAGGTGCAGAATGGCTGCGCTATTCTGTTTTGTTTGGTGGATGCGCGCGCGCTGCTTTGATCGGTCCAACTTTGGGGGATGTGCGCGAAGTTATGATCGAAGGGCCATCGGGGCTTAAACATATCGGCAGATTTGGAACGCCGCCGCGCTATGAAGTATCGCGTCGCCGATTGCTCTGGGACAATGGCGCAGAAGCTTATGTGTTTTCAGCTGAGGATGCGGACAGTTTGCGTGGGCCGCAGTTTGATGTGGCTTGGTGCGATGAGATTGCAGCTTGGCCGAAGGGGAAAAGCGTTTGGGATATGCTGCAGATGGGGCTGCGCCTTGGGGCGCGTCCCAGGGTGGTGGCGACGACGACGCCGAAACCTGTGCCGCTCATCAAGTCTCTGGTTGCAGATGCTTCGACCGTCATTACCCGTGCGCGGACGGCAGAGAATGAAGGTAATCTTGCGCCGGGATTTTTGAGCTATGTCCAGGATACATATGGCGGGACGCGGCTTGGGCGGCAGGAGCTTGACGGGGAACTTATTGAGGACCTGGCCGGCGCGCTTTGGACGAGAGACATATTAGAGAATGCGCGGTGTCTGGATGCGCCAATATTGGACAATATCGTTATTGCGCTTGATCCACCTGCGAGCAGCGGAGCTAAGGCGGATGCGTGCGGTATTGTTGCTGTTGGTGTGCAGGCTGACTGCCGGACTGGATATGTGTTGGCCGATGCATCTGCGCGGGGGTTGTCGCCTCTGAACTGGGCGGGGCGCGCTGCGGCGCTTGCTGCGCGGCTTGGCGCGGGAATGATTGTCGCTGAGGCTAATCAGGGCGGTGAGATGGTGCGCCATGCCTTGGAGACTGCTGGGTGCGGTGTGCCGGTACGGCTTGTGCACGCCAAGGCAGGAAAGATCGCGCGGGCGCTGCCAGTTGCGGCTCTATATGAGGCTGGGCGTGTCGTGCATGTCGGGTGCTTTCCGGAACTGGAAGATGAAATGTGTAGCTTTGGCGGTGACGGATTTTCCGGCTCGCCAGACCGATTGGATGCGTTGGTCTGGGGGCTATGGGCCTTGATGCTGGACCGGCGAAGTGAGCCGCGTGTTCGCGGTGTTTGAAACGTGTACAGATTTAAAATGGAGACTGGCATGAAACTGCCTTGGAAGAAGGGGGAGGCGAAATCGCACTCTCCGGTGATGGTTGCATTGTCACAGCTTGGCGCGGCCAGATGGGGTGCGCGTTCAAGCGAGGCCCTGATGCGGGACGGGTATTTAAGCAATGCGGTGGCGTATCGCTGTATCCGTTTGGTGGCTGAGGCGGCAGCGAGTGTGCCGTTGGAGACCGAACATGAGGGGGCAGGTGCACTTGTCGCGCGGCCGATGCCGGGTGAGGGCTGCGCTGAGTTGTTTTGCGAGCTTTATGCGAATGTTCAGCTCACTGGAAACGCCTATCTGGAGGCATTGATGCCTGAGGGGGCAGAAGAGCCTAAAGGGCTTCAGGTTTTAAGGCCCGACCGTATG
>CAZXTI010000047.1:0-4212 GCA_964643565.1 uncultured Hyphomonas sp.
AACAATGGTGCAGATGTCACCTCGATCGCGACGCCCAATTCACAGCCCGGCAGGGTAACAGGAAAACATGTGCTCGTGGTCGATGATAATGTGGTCAACAGACGTGTCGTAAGTACATTCCTCGAGGCTTATGGAATGGAAGCGCATGAGGCGGTTGATGGGCTCGATGCGCTGGAGTTATTGCAGGACAATGTATTTGATCTCGTGCTTTTGGATATCCATATGCCGAAACTCGACGGGCTGCAGACGCTTAAGCGATTAAGACAGAGTGATTGCGCAATGGCGGATGTCTTCGTGATTGCACTGACAGCAGATGCGATGATTGGAGATAAAGAGAAATATCTGAACGCAGGCTTCGATGGGTATGTCGCCAAGCCGATCAATGAGCGCGACCTCATTTCTGAAGCCTCCCGCATCCTCGGCATCAATCGCGCAGATGTGAGGGCTGATTGGAGCGCCGTTAGCTAGGCGTCTTTATCCGCGCTCTCTGCCTTTTTCGCTTTGGGCGCGGCTTTCTTTTTTGCTGCAGCCTTCTTCTTTTTCGGAGCCGCTTTCTTTTTCTTCTTCGGCCCTTTGGCGATTTTCGCGGCAATCCACTCGATAGCCTGTTCGACCGTAACGGTCTCTGGTGCGACCTCTTTCGGGATCGTGGCGTTCACTTTCCCGTTTTTGACATAAGGCCCATAGCGTCCCTCAAGCACCTGCATCGGGTCACCATTTTCAGGGTGAGCGCCGAGGTCTTTGAGTACTTTAGCCGCCGTGCGTCCGCGCCCCGGATTGGCGCGCTTCTCAGCGATAAGTGTCACCGCACGGTTTAAGCCAAGCTCGAACAATTCCTCAAAATTGGACAAATTAGCATATGTCTTCAAGTGTTGGACATAAGGCCCATAGCGGCCAAGATTTGTTACAATCGGTTCGCCGTCTTCAGGGTGTTTGCCAACTTCGCGCGGCAGCGACAATAGCTTGGCTGCCAGCTCGGCCCCAACAGATTTCGGGTCCATGCCTTTTGGAATTGAGGAACGGGTCGGCTTTTCTGCGCCCTCTTTGGTCAATTCGACATAGGGACCGAAGCGGCCAGACTTCAAGAGCATCATCACGCCAAAGTCCGGATGCAGCCCCAACTCTTCGCCGTCCGGGTTTATGACATCATCGCCGTCGGCATTTGCAGAGAAAGAGCGCGTATATTTACATTCAGGATAATTGCCGCAGCCAACAAAAGCGCCGCCGCGTCCAAGTTTCAGCGACAGTTCGCCTTCTTTGCAAAGCGGACATTCGCGCGGGCGTTCTTTGGTGTTGCCCTCTGCATCGACCGCCGGGAAGACATATGTGCCAAGCGTTTCATTCAGCGCATCCAGCACATGGGTGACGCGTAGATCCTTGGTTTCGCCAATATCTGCAGAAAATTGCGTCCAGAATTTGCGCAAGAAGACGCGCCAATCCAGCTTCCCGTCTGAGATAACATCAAGCTGTTCTTCCAACCCAGCTGTAAAGTCATATTCGACATATTGCGCGAAGAAGTTCTCCAGAAACGCAGTTACCAGCCGGCCCTTATCTTCCGGAATGAGCCGCTTCTTGTCGATGCGGACATAGTCGCGGTCTTCCAGCGTAGAGAGCGTAGAGGCATAAGTTGACGGCCTGCCAATGCCAAGTTCTTCCAGACGTTTGACGAGAGAGGCTTCGGAGAAGCGCGGCGGCGGCTCTGTAAAGTGTTGTGAGTTTGTTGCGTCGATCAGATCGCAATGCTCGCCAACCGCGACTTTCGGCAGACGCGTATCATTATCATCATCATCGCTATCGTCGCGGCCCTCAGTGTAGAGCTTGATGAACCCGTCAAACAGCATGACTTGTCCGGTGGAGCGCAGCGTTGCGCGCTTATCCTTGGACAAAAGATCAATCGTCGTGCGCTCAAGGCGGGCTTCTTCCATTTGCGAGGCTACAGCGCGCCGCCAGATCAGCGTGTAGAGTTTTTTCAAATCGCCCACGCCATTATAGTTTTCAGGGCGAAGGTTGAAATCGGTTGGCCGGATCGCTTCGTGCGCTTCTTGTGCGTTCTTCGCCTTGGAAGAATAGTGACGGGCTTTCTCTGGCAAATATTGCGCACCGTACTGGCTCGTAATGGCTGCGCGTGCGGCGGTGTAGGCTTCCGGCGCCATGTTCACGCCGTCGGTTCGCATATAGGTGATGCGACCTTCTTCATAGAGCTTCTGGGCGGCTTGCATGGTGCGCTTTGCGCCAAAGCCGAGCTTGCGGGAAGCTTCTTGTTGAAGCGTTGATGTGATGAAAGGCGGCGGCGGGCGGCGCTTAACCGGCTTTGCCTCAACGCTAGCAACCGTAAAGCCACCAACTTTAACAGCCTCAAGCGCTGCATTTGCTGCCTCTGCATTCGGCAGATCAAACTTCTTCAGCGTTTTGCCATCCAGCGCATAAAGCCGCGCGGCAAAATCAACGCCTTCCTTGGCGCGCAGATTGGACTGAACCTGCCAATATTCCTGCGGGACAAATGTTTCAATCTCTAGCTCGCGCTGACAGATGATACGCAGCGCAACGGATTGAACCCGGCCTGCCGATCTTGATCCGGGTAATTTACGCCAAAGAACCGGCGACAGATTGAACCCAACCAGATAGTCCAGCGCGCGGCGCGCCAGATACGCATCGACCAGCTGATTATCGATCTCACGCGGATTTTTCATCGCCTCTGTGACGGCCGCCTTCGTGATCGCGTTAAACACAACGCGCTCGACATCGACATCTTTTAGCACACGGCGGTTCTTCAATGCCTCAAGCAAATGCCACGAAATGGCTTCGCCTTCGCGGTCCGGGTCGGTTGCGAGAATTAGTTTATCAGATGCCTTCACAGCCTCTGCGATCTCGCGAATACGCGCAGTCGACTTACTGTCTGCCTGCCAGATCATCGCAAAGTCATTTTCCGGATCAACCGATCCATCTTTAGAAGGCAGGTCCCGAATATGCCCATACGAGGCATAGACTTGATAGTCTTCGCCTAGGTATTTGTTGATCGTTTTGGCCTTGGCCGGGGACTCAACAATAACAACTTTCATGGGCGTATATTCCTTTGCGCCGCCGAGATGTGGTGTGTTTGACGGTCGGTGTCAATCAAATGCTCTAGCCATCCTCTTTGTAGGCAACAAGAGTAAGACAGACGAAAACTGCAAAAACTGGCGGTGTCCACGCCGCGATCAGGGGCGGAATTGCGCCGATTGATCCGAAGCTCGCGCCCAATTGATTGACAAAATAAAGCAGGATCGAACTGGCCGCGCCAAAGGCAATAAAGGGCGCCGTTCGGCCCAGACGCACCAAGCGCAGACAGGCCAACGCCCCCATAAGCGACATGGCGGCAAACATAACAGGAATAGCAGTGAGCGCGAGATACCGCATTTTGAACTTTGAGGCATTAATGCCAATTGATTCTGAATTCTCGATATAAGCGGGTAAATCCCAAAAACCGATCAGTGAGGGCGATTTGAAGCGATCAATGAGCGTTGCCTGTCTTAGTTCGGTCGCGAACGAAAGCGACGGAGAACGAACCGCTTCATTGTCCCGAATGAACTCTGTGACATCCTCTAATTGCCAGAACCCTTGCCGTAGACGCGCTGTTTTTGCCTCAATACGGCGAACGAACTGATATGTCTTGCGCGAGGTTGAGCCATCCTGCACCCGCTCTTCCTGTATAAAGCGCACATCGCTCAGGATTGTGCCGGTCTCGTCGACGGCTTTGGCGTTGATGATGGTTTGATAAAGTTCAGAACTGTCGCGCAGCCAAATCCCCGAATCGGCAACCGCGATTTCCTCTGAAGCTCTGCCCAGCAAATTCTCCCGCTCACTTTCAAACTGCTGTGACAAATGAGACCCAAGCGGCGAGATGACCATCATCGTAAAAAAACCGACAAGGACGGCCAATAAGACTGTCGGGGTTAGAAACTTCCATGCCGATAGCCCGCTGGCGCGAATGACGGGAAGCTCGGCGCGTTTGCTAAGTTGGCGAAATGTCAGCATCGCAGATATGAGCAGCGCAAAAGCCAGCGTCTGTTCAACAAGCGATGGCAGTTTCATGAATGACAGTCTGAGTGCGTCCAGCAAGGACAGATCGGTGCGCGCGCCAACCGTGCTGATTTGCTCAACCGTGTCGACGAGCAGAATTGATAAGACAATCACGCCAAGCACAATGATGAGCGTGCGGGCGTTCTCAGCCAA
>CAZXTI010000047.1:4312-9413 GCA_964643565.1 uncultured Hyphomonas sp.
GCTGGCTTCTGATCGATCGTCACAAAGCGTCCAGAGCGCGCAACATAGTCGACGACCTCATCCTCGACCGTCGCATCGGAAATAAAGACCCCGAACAAATCTTCGCCGCTGCGCTCGCGTGCATAGAATGTAAGCGCGCCTGATGTGGAAAACTCGCCGGGGCGTATCAATGCCGTCGCTAAATCTGCTCGCGCGTTTTCCAATGTCTCGCGCAATTCGCGCTGGGCGGCCGGTTGCGCCCATAAATTAAGGCCAAGATGGAGTATGATCACACAGGATGCGAGCCGGAACAAAGGCGACGCGATCTGCCAATCAGTCATGCCTGTGGCTTGCACAACAAGAATTTCTGCATCCCGCTGCAACCGATTAAGGCACCATAGGCTCGCGACGAACAACGCCAAAGGCAATAAAAGCGCCAGGACTTTGGGCGCGCCAAGGCCAACAATCTTCAGATAAACCGCAATTGACTGCTGGTTTTCCTGAATAATCTCGGTATAGGTAAGGCCTTGCGCCAGAAGGGAAAGAACGCAGAGCGTGGCAATAATGACAAGAAGTGTACGGATCGTATCTGTGAACAGATATTTTTGGAAACCAAGCATTCCAGATCAGACCTTCAAACTTTCAATTTATGGATTGGCACGTAAATTTGCCAGAAAATTGAGCCATAGTTGCGTCGCCCTTCAAATGTATCTAGTTGGCGTACAAACAGGAGTCTACATATGAAAATCAAGTTTGCCGACAGCGGACAGGCAGAAATTGCAGCATTTTTGGTTGATCAAGGGCCAAAACTATCTCCAGCAGCCAAAAGCTTTGATGCAGAAGTCGGTGGACTTTTAGCCGAAGCGGCCAAGCATGCGCGCTTCGAAGGCAAACCCGGTCAAACAGCGATTGTCGTGCTACCAAAGGGAAGCAAAGCCAAACGCGCTGTCCTCCTTGGCGGGGGCAAGCCATCCGAAAGAGATGGCCGTGTCGCTGAGCGCATTGGCGGTAGCTTTGTAAAATCACAAGCGATGAGCGGCTTTAAATCTGCGATCCTCTACGCAGCGAAACCAGAAACCGCAGCGCGAATCGCTGCCGGAATGCGTCTGGCGGCCTATCGGTTTGATACCTATTTCACCAAGAAAAAGCCCGAAGAGCTTCCGAGCTTGGATAATGTCACGCTCATTAGTGATGACACCAAAGCAGGCCGCGCCGCCTTCGCACCGCTGAGCGCCGCTGTAGACGGCACATATTTTGCCCGTGACCTCGTCAATGAGCCGCCGAATGTTCTATTTCCAGCAGAATTCGCCAAACGCCTGAAAGCGCTCACATCTCACGGCCTTGAGGTCGAAGTGCTCGGCGAAAAGGAAATGAAAAAGCTCGGCATGGGCTCCTTGCTCGGCGTCGGGCAAGGCTCGGTCAAAGAAAGTCACATGGTCATCATGCGCTGGAATGGCGGCAAGAAGGGCGAAAAGCCCGTTGCGCTTGTCGGCAAAGGTGTTTGCTTTGACACGGGCGGCATCTCGCTAAAGCCGGGTGCTGGCATGGAAGATATGCGCGGCGATATGGGCGGTGCAGCGGCCGTCTCCGGCACAATGCTTGCCCTCGCCAAACGCAAAGCCAAAGCCAATGTCGTTGGCCTTGTCGGTCTTGTTGAAAATATGCCCGATGGCGACGCGATCCGCCCCGGCGACATCCTCACCTCTGCATCAGGGCAAACCATTGAAGTCCTCAACACAGATGCTGAAGGCCGCCTCGTTCTGGCCGATGTGCTCTGGTATACGCAAAAGTTCGAAAAGCCCAAAGCCATGGTCGACCTTGCAACGCTAACCGGCGCGGTTGTTGTTGCCCTCGGCCATCATCATGCAGGCATGTACTCAATCGAACAGAAAACAGCCAAAGCTCTTGCCGATGCAGGCGAAGCGACAGGCGAAAAAGTCTGGCCAATGCCGCTTGGCCCTGAGTATGACCATTTGCTCAAATCCCAATATGCCGACATGAAAAACATTGGCGGGCGTGCAGCGGGCTCTGTCACAGCCGCGCAGTTCCTCAAGCGCTTCGTCAATGAAGGCATGGACTGGACACACCTCGACATTGCTGGCGTGGCATGGGTCAGCGGAAAAAAAGAACCAACCGACCCAAGCTGGGCTTCCGGTTTCGGACCACGTCTACTCAGCCAATGGATCGCGGACAATCATGAGGGGTAGGGGGTGAGCGATAAGAGCGCCCCGGACTGGTATTTCTACCATCTCGAACGTACCACGCTGGAACAGGCGGCAGGTGCCTTGCTCGAAAAATGCCTCGAACACAAAAAACGCGTGCTCGCCATCAGTGCGCGTCCAGAACGCAGGGCTGCGCTCGATGAAGCGCTCTGGACCTATAATGATAATAGTTTCCTGCCCCATGGCCGGGTTGAAGCTGAAGGGCTGGATGCCGCGCGCCAGCCCATCCTGATCTCAGAGGCCGCTGACAATAAAAACGATGCCACCTTCTGCCTCTTAATGGACGGCACCGACATTGGCGACGGGGCAGGGTTTGAGCGCTGCATGGTGATGTTTGATGGCGGCGATCAGGCCACGCGAGACATTGCCCGCAAGCAATTCAAAGCTGCCAAGGATCGCGGTCAAACCGTGCGCTATTTCCAGCAGACACAAAACGGCGGTTGGAAAGAAGCCGGAAAATAATCCCTATTTCGGATCGTCCGAGCGTTCCCGTTTGCTCACAAGGCTTTCAAGTACAGATAAAACCAGCCCGCCAATAATTAATGTCAGCAGTGCTTTGGCATAGATCATAGGCGCCAAGGCTTCAAACCAGATGGCGTAAATCCCCATACCAGCGAACAATAATACACCGACAATGAAAATGAGTTTCCAAACAAAGCTCATAAATTAGGCCTCCATCCAATTTCAACATAGCTTACAATATCGCGACCGATACACCTAGCCCTATTGCGGCGCGCCGCATGGCCCGCTATAGCGCGCACAATTGAGTTTATATCCAACAAGGAGCCGACAATGGCTGTTCAACGCACATTTTCTATCATCAAACCAGACGCCACTGAGCGCAACCTAACCGGCGCGATCAATAAGGTGATCGAAGAAGGCGGCCTGCGCATCGTTGCCCAGCGCCGTATTCACATGAGCCGCGCACAGGCTGAGCGCTTTTACGGCGTCCACGCAGAGCGCCCTTTCTTTGGTGAGCTTGTCGATTTCATGACCTCAGCGCCTGTCGTCGTACAGGTTCTGGAAGGCGACAATGCTGTTGCCCGTTACCGCGAAGTGATGGGAGCAACAAACCCTGAAGAAGCTGCCGACGGCACAATCCGTAAACTGTTCGCCAAATCAATCGGTGAAAACTCTGCGCATGGCTCAGACAGCGAAGACAATGCCGCACTGGAAATCAGCCAGTTCTTCTCAGAATCAGACATTGTTGGCTAAACCCAACTAACCGCTAAAACAACACCCCTGCCAGCTGAGAGGTTGGCGGGGGTTTTCTTTGGGATAGATGAAATTTGATCGATCACCTGAAGTGAATTTTAGGCATGTTTTGTTAAGCGTTCCGGCAGGAGTGATTAGTGATGTTTCGTATCGTCTATACAAGTGCCTCAAAGACCATGATGACCGAACGCGGGTTGCAGCAGATTCTGCGTTCAGCGCGGCGTAATAATGCCATGAACTTGGTCACGGGTTTACTGATCTATCATGATGGTTGCTTCTTTCAGGTGCTCGAAGGTCCAAAAGAGGCCGTTGAGACATGCTATGAGCATATCACTAAGGATCCGCGTCATGGCGATTGCGTCACGCTCGCACGGGAAACGGTTGTTAGCCGCCTTTTCTCTGAATGGTGGATGTCCTACCGCACCCAAGACGATTTGGCACCGTCCCAGCGCAATCAGCTTGTAAGCTTGCGCCAGCTCGCCGATAAGGCAAGGACAGGTCAAGTTGTTTCCGATTTGAAAACGAACGCGATTATGTTGGCTTTCCTGTCAGGATTTCGCGATCTGGGGATGACCGGCTAAGCCGCGCGCAACGCCCCTAAAGCAAATTATCCGGCGCGCCCGGTAGCATTTTCAAATACCGCCCAGCCGATGAGCCACCATCGATTGAAATTTCCGCGCCCGTGATGAAGGATGAATCATCGCTCGCCAAAAACAGATTGAGCTTTGCAATCTCGTCCGGTTCGCCAAGGCGCTGCAACGGATAATAGGTGAAAAGCGGGTTCATCATCTCAGCGGGCGCATCCATCGGATTTGCAATTTTCGTATTCACAGGACCGGGGTGAATTGTATTGACCCGAATACCGCGCGGCCCCAGCTCATAAGCGGCCACTTTTGAAAACCCGCGCAAGCCCCATTTCGTCGCCGCATATGCGCCAACGCCGTTCTTGCCTTCCAAACCTTCCGTGGACGACACATTCACAATCGAGCCACCGCCCGCTGCTTCCATGTGCGGAATGACGAGCCGGTGACCAATCGCTGGCCCCAGCAAGTTAATCCCGATAATATTCTCCCAGACATCCAGACCCTGTTTCTCGATCAAACCAATCGAGACAATCCCGGCATTGTTGATCAGGATGTCGATGCTACCAAACGCCTCCAGCGTCCGGGCGATGACGTTTTCCCAATCGGCTTCCTTGCTAACATCATGGCGGATAAAGACCGCGTTTTCGCCGAGCGCGTCGGCGGTCGCTTGTCCTTCTTCTTCCAGAATATCCGTCACCGCAACTTTCGCGCCCTCAGCGACAAAAAGCGCTGCCGTCGCCGCGCCCATGCCCCGCGCGCCGCCTGTAATAATCGCAGTTTTTCCGCTCAGTTTACCCATTTTTCTCATCCATTTCATAGCGCTCAAACTGCTTCAACCCATAGGCAAAAACCGCTTCAGCCTCCGCATCATTCATCGCAATCTCGGACGGGTCTTTAAACCGCATCAAATGCATATAGTCACCCGTCTTGCCATCAAGCTCAGGCGAGCAGGCAAGGTGGATCACAGGCCGCGCTGCTTTTTCAGGCGATGGGAAAAACGCATTCATCATACCCTTCACCAAGAGCCGCATCGGGGCAGGCGCATCGCGCGCAATCGAAGAATTGATCGGACCCGGACACATATGAAACACGCCAATTTCC
>CAZXTI010000048.1:0-9380 GCA_964643565.1 uncultured Hyphomonas sp.
TGCGTGCGCAGGTGACCCAAACCTATGACTTTACCAAGGCCGTACAGATCGCCGCGCGCGAATTTTCCCCCGATGTGTTTATCATCACCGGCCCGGGAACAACGCTTGGCGGGGCGACCGCCCAGTCGCTTATTCAAACCCAATGGCGCGGCCTTGACGACAAGGCGCATTTTCAAACCATGCAAGCCAGCCCAAACCCATTGCTCCTCTCTATGGGGATGCCTGAACAAAGAACACTTGTCATCGGAGACGAAAGAATATGACGCATGCAGCAGTCCTCAAAGCCGGCGGTTTAACACAAGCTGATCTAACCGGTGGAAGCTTGCCGGTCTTCTCACCGATTGACGGGGCAGAAGTGGCAAAAATTGCGCAAACCGATCCGGCAGATATGCCCGCGATCATTGCCAAATCACAAACAGCCTTTCTGTCTTGGCGTATGTTGCCAGCGCCGCGTCGCGGGGAATTGGTGCGGCTGCTTGGGGAAGAGCTGCGTGCATCGAAAGAATATCTGGCAGCGATTGTGACATTGGAGGCCGGGAAGATTGTTTCCGAGGGCCTCGGTGAAGTGCAGGAGATGATTGATATTTGCGATTTTGCAGTCGGTCTATCGCGCCAGCTTTACGGTCTGACCATTGCCTCCGAGCGCCCCGGTCATCGCATGATGGAAACATGGCACCCGATGGGGCCGTGCGGTGTGATCTCAGCATTTAATTTCCCTGTTGCTGTGTGGGCCTGGAATGCGGCTTTGGCCTTGGTGTGCGGTAATCCGGTGATTTGGAAACCGTCTGAGAAAACCCCGCTGACAGCGATGGCGACGATGAAAATCGTTCAGCGCGCCTTGGATCGCTTTGGCGAGGATGCCCCTGAAGGCTTGGTCCAGCTTGTGATCGGGGCCGCGCCAATTGGTGAGGCTTTGGTGATGTCGAAAGATGTGCCCATTCTTTCTGCAACAGGGTCGACCAGAATGGGCGCCAGCGTTGGGCCAAAAATTGCTGCGCGCTGGGGGCGTTCGATTTTAGAGCTTGGCGGGAATAATGCGATGATCGTAACGCTGTCAGCCGATCTTGATATGGCGGTGCGTGCAATCGTGTTTTCCGCCGTGGGCACAGCCGGGCAACGCTGCACAAGTCTGCGCAGGTTAATCGCGCATGAGTCCATAAAAGAAGAACTCGTCGCAAAGATAAAAAATGCGTACGCCAATCTTGTCATTGGCGACCCGCGTGACAGCGCGACGCTGGTTGGCCCCCTTATCGACAAGGCATCCCACGATGCCATGCTGGACACATTGGAAAAAGCAAAACGGGCAGGCGGACTTGTTCATGGCGGCAGGCGGGTTGATGTCGATGCGGCGGGCGGCGGATTTTATACTGAGCCAGCAATTGTTGAGGTTGCGCAACAAAATGAAATTGTCCGCACGGAGACATTCGCGCCGATTTTATACGTCATGCCGTATCGTGAGTTGGACGAGGCCATTGCGATCCAGAATGATGTGCCCCAAGGCTTGTCATCATGTATTTTCACTTTGAACATTCGCGAAGCGGAGAAGTTTCTATCCCATGGCGGGTCGGACTGCGGCATTGCAAATGTGAATATTGGCCCCTCAGGTGCAGAAATCGGCGGCGCGTTTGGCGGCGAGAAAGAAACCGGTGGTGGCCGTGAAAGCGGCTCTGACGCATGGAAGGGCTATATGCGTCGCCAAACCAATACGATTAACTACTCCGACGCTTTACCGCTCGCGCAAGGCGTAAAATTCGACGTGTAAGTTCACAGCGGCGCAGCGCGGCGCTACGTGTTTCACCGTTTGAATTTGGCACAGCTCCGCATACCACAAGGAGGGCGTATCGCCGCAAGTGGCCGTTCTATGTCTGGCGAAAGACCGGCCAGAGCGCGTGTCGCTGCGTTTTGCTCTGGTCGTAAAACGGCTGCAACGGTTTGCGATTTTTCTGCCCAGCACGCAGCGCAAATCATGCCCGCCAGAAACTTTTCGCCCGTGAACTGAGCATCAAGCGTGCGATTCTGCGTTTTGGCTTAGTGTGTTGATATTATTGAACTTATACGCATTTTCGTAAAAAATGAAAAAGTTCGCCTGATAAAATATGTTGCGCCGCGCGAATACGTTCTATTGGGGAAAATACCTGCGCTGAGACGCATGAATACGCCTGCACTTTGAAAATTCAGAGACGCAGAAAAGCCTGGATTGAGCGCCCTGAATATTCTTTGCCGCGATGTGATCGCTTCAGGCTGCGACATTGCACGGAACTTGCAGTAACGAAACTGTGATGTATGGTCGAGACTTGGATATAGAGGGACAATATTCAAACACAGGTGTGCTGAATCTATGAAGCAACTTATTTCAACTTCGAATATTTTAAGACCCCTTATTCGGCCGGTCCTGAAGAATCCATGGGACTGTTCGCTTATGGAGTTTCGCTATGGTCTTTGGACTGGCGTGTCTGCGCTCATGGGTGAAGATGGCCGCCAGCTTGGCGAGCACAATACCCGGCCACTCGTTTTCAACCGGGAAATTCCTGCAGAAATACACGCGTGTAAATACAAAGGCTCGCGCTATGGGCGGGAAATCAACGTCTCGGCGCTACGCGTTGCCATGCGCCATTTCTATGAAGCCTCAGCGATTACCGTTGCCGTGCGTGACTATCACATGGCTGAAATAAACAAGCGCGCCTCCGATCTTCCGGGCGGGTGGGATTTGTATGCGATTTCGCGCGCCGCAATTGCGCTTATTTGCTACCGCTACCGGTACGGAACGTCCCCGCTAACCGAGAAAATACCAAACGACATATCAAGCCTTTATAAGCTCGTGACAGGTATCTTCGTGATATGCCGCGAAATGATGCGCGCAGGGCACCCTGCGGCAAGCCGTAATGACCCTATCTCGTCAGAAACGCTATATGCCTATGCCGACGACAATGATATTTTCGGCTCTAGCAATGGCATGGTTTGCGCTGGCAGCGCCGCCAAAATTACCGAGTTTCTTGAGTTTGCGAATGTCGGCCGCGCACATGCCGAGCATGCAAAGCTTGGATTAGATGGCGAAGACGGGCACTTGAAGCTGCTGGGTGATTTATTGCCGGATGTCGCTGGGTGGTATGACTATGCCTTGCAGACAATTGAGCTTGATCATTTTGTTGAGATGGAAATCCTAAGCCGAAAACTCGCAAATGCGCCTGATACGCAAGATCGTGTTCAGCCTGTGCTGGATATATGCCGGGCGCAGCATGCTTATTGGTTGGAGCTGCTGGGCGAGCGGGAACAATTCAGGCCAGCCAGTTTTGAGCAGGGCGTCTTAAATCGCCAAAACGCGATTTTGACCCAGCTCAATTGGGCACCGGTCGAGAGCATCCCGGACAAAGTCCTCAGTTCGCGTCTCTGTCGATAAAGTTTCGCTATAGCTGTTCGACGCGTGCTACGTCTGACATGTATCCTCCGTAAAAAATAGCTTGCACGTTGTAGATCCTTAACCCTCTACAATTTACATTTGAGACAAGCATCTGACATGGATTGAGGTAAATTATGATTGGTCTCCAAGGTTTGAATACGCATGCAGCATATCTGCTGTTCGCCGCGGTCATGCTCTCATCCTGTTCAAAGCAGGCTGAGACGATTCCAGCGAAGGGCGAGGCGTCTCCCCATTTGTTTATCTTCGCAGGCGATCAAGACGAAAACGACCCTGATTTCCTTGCGGTCATTGACGTTGATCCAAATAGCGAGACACGCGGTGAGCCGATCTCCTCTGTACCGATTGGCCACAAAAGCTCTATGCCGCATCATATGGAGTATGTTGCGCCGCCCGCTGGCGAGCCGATTTTCATGAACGGTCATCACCATGAGCTAAGTTTGATTGTCGATATTGAAGACCCTGAAGCGCTTGTCATCGAGAAGACATTCAAGCCCCCTGCATCCTTGCGCTATCCACATGATTATGAGCGCACGCCAGAAGGCACCAGACTGGTTGGGTTCTTGCGCAGCGAAGGCGCAAGCCCTGACCCATCAGAAACGGCCCAGCCCGCCGGACATGGCGGTATCGCTGAATACACGATGGAGGGCGAGTTTATCCGGTCAGTCTCTGCTGCCGTGCCGGGCTTGGAAAAAGCCGTGCGGCCATATGCTTTTGCATTCTTACCGGAACAAGACCGCTTTTTGGTGACCAGTGCGCCCATGCATGAAAGATCGTGGGCGGACGTTGTGCAAATCTATCGCTACTCCGATTTTACGCTGCTGCACACGCTTGAGCTACCGGCTGGCGAGTCGGCAAGTGGTAAAGTGCTGGAAGGCTCGCAAAAAGCAGGCTTTGGGCCACGTATTCTGGATGATGGATCGATTTTCCTGAACTCCTATGGCTGTGCCTTTTACCATATCACGGGCGTTGAGACGGACGCGCCGAAGCTGTCCGTCGTACACGCGCTGAAAACAAAAGCGGCCAAGAATGACAGCTATATCCGTGGATCGTGCGGTATTCCGGTGCGGGTCGGAAACTATTGGATCCAACCGGCAGGGCAATTGCGCGCGGTTGTGGTGCTCGATATTTCAGACCCAAGCGCGCCGCGCGAAGTGTTCCGTCTAAAGACACCCAGAGATTTCAAGCCGCATTGGCTTGGCAAAGACCCGCACACAAACCGTCTTATTCTGGGCGCAGAACTTGGCGGCGAGCAGGGCTTCTTCATGCTGCGTATGGATGAAGAGACAGGGCGTATTGCTTTCGACACTGATTTCAATGGCAAGAAAAAAGGCTTGATCTTTAGCTCCGAACACCCCGGTTATATTTCCCTTGCCCGGCGTTCATGGCCACACGGGGACACGGGCGTCTCTTGGGGTCATGCTGCCGTTTTCCTCGACAAATAATCCGTTCAAAGAGATTTGCGGGCTATACTCGTCGCCACGAGCGCTACAAGTTATTTTTTGATTTTGGCAGGCTGGCTTGCACGCATGCGTTGCTCCGTTCGCATGGAATAGCGAACAGATGACCATGCAAAGATCTGTGAAATCAGCGTTGAGCTAAAGTCAGCGGCAGAGGTTCAGCTTTTTCACCAATATCCCAGTTCACGCTCAAACTATGCGCTGTCAGGTTGGTGGTAGAACTCTGATCAAAATCTTGCTTGTTGATATAGCGACTTACAGCGCTTTTAAACAGATTATCAGAACAAGAGATAATGGAGATGCTCGCAACGTTACCTGCCTCATTGGAGATCACATTCAGCAAACACTCGCCGTCGCGTTCCTGGCTCGCGGCGATATAAGGATATTCTACTGTATTGATATCGGCCGGGTACATGCTGCCATTAAAGGTGATTTCATAAGGAATACCGGCTTCTGCAGCATCTGATTGCGCTGCGGCGTTCGGAATAAAGCCTATAGAAACAGCGGCTGATAGGGCTAATGTCTTCATCGTAATTTTCATCATGGGCTGAATATGACACATTTATGACGCTGTGTCATCGGACTGTCATATAACGTTCAAAAAAATCATATTTCCCACTAAAATATACATGTTTTATGACAATTTGTGGGTGTAATTGATCCGTCATATCTCGGACAAAAAACTGTAAAATAACTTTGCTAAAGCTACCGACAGGCGATGTTGGAGGCGGCTTTGGAAGAGGATGAGTATAAATCCCTAGAGGAGCGTGTCCGTCGTTTGGAGGCCTTAAGTCAAGAGGGGGCTTCTGTATTACCAGATACGGTGCTGGACGAAATTAAAAGCGGTGAAAACCCTGTTCGGGTGGTTCGCCGGTATCGCCTGTTAACACAGCGCGAATTGTCGGAGCTGACTGGCCTCGGTGAAAATCATATCTCGAATATTGAGAACGGGGCGCAATTTAACCTCCGCACGGCGAAGAAACTCGCAGCCGCATTAGAGGTGAAAATAGATGATATCGCGTGATATCAGACCGTTATTCGGCGTTTTCTGCGGGGTTATGCTGTTTGGCGCATCGCTTTATGGCTGCCAGCGGCAGGTGGAGCCAAAGCCTGTCTTCCCTGACGCAGACCCCTTAGCGCACAGACATCGTAATCACTCGATGACGGAATCGCCGAACCATCAGGTGCGCGTTTTCGCGGCGCAGAAGGGGGACGTTACTGATCTCATGGTGAGCAAGCGCATCGACAAAGATCGCTGGACCACGCCGATCATCCTCGACCTTCCACGGCGAGAGACGAATACAAGCCCAAGATTTTTTCCCGATGGCGCGCTCTATTATTCGTCCGACGCGCCGCATCCCGCCCGGCCCGGACGCAAAAATCTCAATATTTGGCGTGTCGACATGGACGCGGATATGGCAGGGGAGCCGACAGTGCTGCCGGACGCGATCAATAGTGGCTCGCATGAAGATAGTTTTGCGCCGCTTGGAAAAGATAGGGCCGTTTTCTCTTCCACAACGCTCGGCGGTGTTGGCGGCTTTGACTTGTATCTGGCAGAAAAACAAAACGGAGAATGGAAAACACGTCCGTTCCCGCACAATACGGCCATGGCTGACTCCCATCCTGTCACGACACATGACGGCAAAACACTCATCTGGTATGCGCATTTGCCAGCCGATGCTGTTTATGGCGTGGTCGATTTATTTGTCAGTCATCTGGAAGAGGGCGAGTGGAGCGCGCCGCAAAACCTCGGACCGCGCATCAACACGGCTGGCATTGATTATGGCGCGGGCATTTCCAGTGATGGGAAAACGCTTTTTGTCTCCCGCGACGGGGTCTTGTTAGAAACGGACCTTGAGGCGGCGCTCGCGCATGCTGGTTTCGTCGCGCCGGAATAAGCGCCCGCATTTATTTAAGCAGGTTTGGAATCAGTTAAGCCGCCAATTACGCCTGTTTGCGATATAGGCTTTGCGCGCACCAAATCCGATTGTGACAATCAGGATTTTCGCTCCCGATCCACGGGTAAAATTTTTCCTTTTTCTTCTGTAGCGCTGTCGCAAAACTGACGCAAAACCACACCAAACTGATGCGCCCTCTGGTGTATTATAACCGTCACCCAGGTGTTCGAAAACTGTCAAAACTATGTGCCAAAAGAGGGTCAGAAGCCGGGGATCGGCCCGGCTGTTTTTGACATGTATAAACACGTATCTAGGAAATAGTATGATGGGAAAAGCGACGAATTTACGCCTTCTTATATTGGCAGGCGTTGCCTCACTCGCACTTGTCGGTTGCGGCGGCTCAGACGTTGCATCCCCCGGAACACCGCCGGGCCCAACCACACCGCCTCCGCCGCCGCCACCTCCGCCGCCGCCTTCAGCGTCGATTGATCTTGTGCCAACTGCGGGTTGTCCAGCAGGAACATTGGAAGTGACATTGCCCGCCGCAGGTGCCCTGTCAGATGTTGCGGCTTGTTCCCTATCAGGCACACTCCTGACAGACATTACAATTCCGGCTGGCGCGACGGTTGCCATTCAAGGCCCAACATTTATCGGCATGGATGGCGGCGCCAGTGCAACCTTGACCATTCAGCCGGGTGCAACCCTGTTTGGCTCAGCAGGCGGTGACTTCCTATCAGTCTCACGCGGGTCTGAGATCCAAGCTGTTGGTACAGATACAAACCCTGTGATTTTTACGGCGCGTCAGGACATTAATGATGAGGCGCTTGGCACAAACCTCGTCAGTGATACGCTGCGCGGCCAATGGGGCGGATTGGTCCTGAACGGCTTTGCGCCAATCAATGCGTGTGACGATGCCACCGCAACAGGCGGGACAGCTGCATGTCAGGCTGCTGGCGAGGGCGGCACAGGTACATTTGGCGGCGATCAACCGGGCGACAGTTCCGGCACGCTCGAATTTGTTCAGGTGCGCTATGCGGGCTTTGAAATCACAGCCGAAAACGAATTAAACGGTATCGCTTTCCAAGGCGTTGGATCCGGTACGCGTGTCAGCAGCGTGCAAGTCTTTAACAATGCAGATGATGGCGTGGAATTCTTCGGCGGCACGGTCAATGTTAATTTTCTAGCGCTGAACGGCAATGCGGACGACTCGCTTGACTGGACCGATGGCTGGGTTGGGAATGTCCAATTCCTCCTCATCGATCACGCGATTGATGATGCTGATCAGGGGATCGAAGCGGATAATAATGGCGACGATAATCTGGCTCAGCCACGCTCAAACCCAACCATCTCCAATGTCACCATTATTGGCAATGAAGGCGGGGACAGCGACATTGGTATCCTGCTGCGCGAAGGCACGGCCGCGACAGTCGTTAATGGTGTTGTGACTGGCGGCTTTGCAGACGGTGCGTTCGATGTTGATGACGCAGAAACATTTTCCCGCATTGGCGCACCAACGCCTGACGATCTGGTGATGCAATCCTTCATCTTGGATGATGATGTGCCATTTATCGAGGAAGCTGGCGACCCGGTAGACCTTTCAAACACGTTTGGCGCAGCGCAAAATATCAGTACCGATAATGCAACCTTGCAGGCTGATTTCTTCCCCGGACCTGCTGAGCAGGCGGTCGCGGTTTTCGACACGAGCCAATTAGGGTCAACATTCTTTGAGGCCGCTGATGTCATCGGCGCTTTCCGGTTGACCGATACCGCTGAAAGTAATTGGGCGACGGGCTGGACGATTGGCATTGTTCCAGAAGCCGTTATCGAATGTCCTGCTGGGACAACGGACGCGTCCGCAAGTTTGGGCATCGCAGGAAGCCCGCAAGCGATTGTGTGCGAGCTGCCACCTGTTATCGCGGCCAACACAACCCTGACCGCAGGCCCATTTTATGCCATTACCGGACCGACCTTTGTTGGCGAGGATGCTGGCGCTGATCCGGCTGCACCGATCGCAGGGGCCGCTTCCGCAGCTCTAACGATTGATGGCGGCGTCACTTTGTTTGGCGCGTCAGGCTCGGATTTCCTGGCCGTAAATCGCGGCTCTCAAATCTTCTCAAACGGCACATCGACGAACCCGGTCGTGTTCACATCACGCCAGGATGTTGAGGGCAATGCGACCCCGGCAAGCCGCGGTCAATGGGGCGGCCTGATCCTGAACGGGCGCGCACCGATCAATGCCTGCGATGACGCCATCGCTGTCGGTGGATCTGTGGATTGCGAATCCGCAGGCGAGGGCGGCACTGGCAACTTTGGCGGGGCCACACCGGAAGATGACAGCGGCAATCTGCTCTTTACGCAAGTGCTCTATGCGGGCTTTGAAATCACCAATGATAATGAGCTTAACGGCATCGCATTTCAGGGCGTCGGCTCCGGCACCAATGTTGATAGTATCCAGGTTTACAACAATGGCGATGACGGGATTGAGTTCTTCGGTGGCACGGTGAATGTTAGCCGTGTCCTGCTGACGGGGAATGATGACGACTCTATCGACTGGACCGATGGCTGGGTTGGTAGTTTGCAATTCGGCCTTGTTCAGCAAGCCGCGGC
>CAZXTI010000049.1:0-4484 GCA_964643565.1 uncultured Hyphomonas sp.
TTGCCTGAAACGGATTATCGAGCGTTTGGCGCATAAACACCGTGCCCTGAACCAGAACCACACCGACGCGGCGGCCATCAGCCAGCGTATAAAGATTTGCCCCCTTGCCGGGTGCTTCAGCTTGCGGCGGATAATTAATCGGGCGAAGCAAACGATCTTCCCGCGCAATATAGGTCAAGGCTTCGCGTTGATCCCACGCATGGTCGCCCAGCGTCAGACAGTCTGCCCCGGCCGCATAAAATTCTTCTGCAATGACACTCGTAAGACCAAACCCGCCAGCCGCGTTCTCCGCATTCACAACGACAAAATCAAGTGCAAGCCTCGCCCGGAGGTCCGGCAAGTGATCTAAAACGGCCTGTCGCCCAGGGCGACCGACCACATCTCCAAAAAATGCTAATTTCATATAAGGACTTATGAGTGCTGCGCCGACAAAAGAAAAGCGCGGACTCGCAAATTTGCAAGCCCGCGCCAAATTAAAGTCTGTCAGCGTGGCTTTATTTCACCGTCGCTGAGAACCCTAGTCGATCTTTCGTCAGCGATGTTGCCGGGTCTTCAAAATCAGCCATGGTCACAGGTTCACTCGGATTAATCGAGAGCGAAAGCGTGCCAGAATCATTTAGGAATTTCGACAGGGCCGAGCCAAGGTCAGCAGCAATCGCCGGGTCAATACCAATCTCCCCAGCAGCAAGCGGCAGGAAGGCCGCGCCAGCAATCGCCTGCGCCTTCATCGCCTCAGGGTCCTGACCCGACAGAGCACCGCCCATTGCGAAGCCTTTTTCCATAATTGAATTATCCTCGAACTCAAAGTTGAGCTTATTCATTTTAAGAGACGCTAGGCCAGCCAGGAGTTGCGCTTCATTTTCCGGGTCTTCAGCAATTTTTGCATAGAAGTCAGACAATCCGGTCGCAGACATTCCCAAAGACATCTTAAACCCGTCTTCCAGCGCAAGCCAGTTAGACGCACTATCAGCAGAAATCGTATCGGCATCCGGATCCATACGGCTATCACTCTCGCCGCTAAATTTCAGCGTTTCATATCCCATAATGGCAAGTGGGCCAGCAAGCTGCGCACCAGCCTCACCTTCAGGGTCTGCAGTCACAGACATCGTAAAGGGCTTCGTAACAGCGCGTGTGGCTCGTCCCTGACTGTCCCGTGTCACATTCGCCACCAGGCTTGGAAGATCAATACCAAGGCCAGCCGCGTCGACGACAAAATTACTCATCGTAAATTTATCATATCCCGGATCGCCAAAGCCTGAGAAGCCAGACTGAAATATCTCCTGCGCCAGTTCATCTGGATCGCCGCCAGTCGCACCCGCCAAAAACGACGCTTGGAAAATGGCCATCATCTGTTCGTTGAGACCGGAAATCGCCATGGATTCAAGTCCGATCTTGAACGGCTCGCCGTCTGCTGACCCGGCAAAATTCAACCCTTCAAATATAAATGCACCGACGCCATCTTCGCTCAGGTTGCGAATATTGATCTGCGAGATTTCAGCGACATCTAGCTCTTCAACGCCTTCAGCAGCAAAGTTGAACCCTTCCATGCTCAGCCCATCAAAGCTTAGCTTATCAAGCGCTGGAAACGGAACCTCTCCGCCCCCGTCCATCAAGCTGCCAACCCATGCGGCCAATTCAGGCGATGGGTTTGTGAGCTGAACAGATGATACGGTCAGTTCGCCATCTTCATCGGGCGGGCTCACGCTAATATCGCTGAGCGTCATTTGAGAAAATGATGCGCCCGCATCGGTGACATCCAACCCTTTAAAGGAGAGCGATCCGGCTTTAACAGGCGAATCCTCGTCCACAGCGATCGTCACACCATTAAAGGTCGCATCCGCACCATTCGTCGACTTATCAGCAAAACTGATCAGGCCCTCAGCGCCGTCATTCAGCGCCATTGCCGTCAATGCGTCGCCAGCTTTGGACGCATCGCCCGCACGTAGCGTCAAGCCTTCAACTTTAACGCCATCGACCGTAATATCCTGTCCCGCCGCCCCAGCAGCAGCATCCCCGCCATCACCGCCACAAGCGCCGAGCAAAGCTATCGCCGCAACCGATCCAATTAGCCAATTTTTCATTCTATCTTTCCCTCTCGAAATACGATTATGTAAGTATAAGTCTGATATAGGTGTATCATGTTTATCGATAAAGGGAAAACCTTAAACTTGATATCCGACTGCGGTAAATTGGTCACAGTCAGGCTTCAGGTGAACCCTCGCGCAAAACGTCTGATTTTGAGATTAGACCCCAAAAGTGGCGAAGCTGTGGCAGTTGCGCCCTCAAAACGCGAGCTAAAGCGGGCTGCGGCCTTTGCAAAATCCAAATTGTCATGGATCGTCGATCAACAAAATAACAAACAAAAACAGCCACTTGAAGAAGGCGCGGTCATTCCGCTGCGGGGGGCATCATGTGTCATCACCGCTCAAGGGACAACGCGCTTACCGCAACTAATCGAAGGCAATCCACAAATGCTACGCTTGCCGGGGGCGCCTGAAACCCTCGGCGCGCGTGCCCTGCGATACCTGAAACAAGCCGCAAAAGACGATCTATCCAAAGCGGTTGCCCAGCATAGTACAAATCTCGGCGTTAAACCCGGTCGAATCACAATTCGCGACACCCGAACGCGGTGGGGCTCATGCTCTCAGTCTGGAAACCTGTCCTTCTCATGGCGTCTGATCATGGCGGACCCCTTTGTTCTGGACTATGTCGCAGCCCATGAAGTCGCGCATATGCTGGAGATGAACCACTCACCGGCTTTCTGGGCGCAAGTTGAACGCACCTATCCGAACTGGAAACAGGCGCGTAACTGGTTGCGAGCCAATGGCGACGAGCTACACGCGATTGGCTAAAAGAAAACGTGCCCTGAAATTCAAGGCACGTCCTTTCTTTTAAAATCTGTCAGTTCAATCTACCAGGCCTGGCCGAAAGAGAAGCTCACGCCGAAAGCTTGGCCAAATCGGCCGCCGCGACCTCTGTCATGGCTCTTGCGAACGGCCGCAGGGTATAGACGGCTGACATCCTTAATCTTACCCTTGCGAACAATACACTCATAAGACTGCTTGCTATAGTCATAGCCGTCATAGAGCTTGGCTGATCCCTTCACGATGAAGCGGTTCTGACTAATCTGCTCCAAGTAAGGCGTGCCATGGAAACCAGCATCCTTGTAGCCATACTTATAGGCATCAATCTCCAACTGGCAGACACACGCCTCAATGGCTTCTGCGGCAAGATATTTCGCCTCTTTCGGCGTCTGCCCGAACTTGTTCAGCGGGACTTTTCCATGCCCTCTGCCAGCGTGATTAACACGCACGTCACGGCGATCGTTTCGGCCAAAATCCCGAAATCCTTGTGCCGGACCACCGCGAAGGTCGCTCGTTGAGCGGTCTTGTCTAAAACGGTCACCTGACTGTGCATGAGCAGGTGCTGTGGCGAGGAGAGCAGACGCAGCCAACGCAACGGCCGCAACTCCAGTTTTCATGATACGATTTATCATGCAATCAGCTTGGCCGCGCCAGCACCAACCTTGTATGACCGGGTTGATATATTCGGTTCATATTGTGAGTTTTTACTCACAAATTGCCATAAATCGCAATGATTACTGCAGTTTACAAAATAAAAAATAATTTCAAAAAGACGAAAAAAACTTGCCCAGCGCGCTGGCTTGCACCCGATTATTGGTTAATCGCGCCTCATTCTCCTCGTCCGTTCCCCACTGCTCGGCCTGATATAGCTCATCCAGAATAGACATCTCATACGCCTCTCCTGCGCCAAGCCGTTTTTCGCACACCGCAATGGAAAGCAAAGCGGATCCAAACAGGCCAAGCCCGAAATTCACACCCGTCAGGCGCAAATCATCCAGCCCCGCGCCATAGGTTCGCGCTGCCTCCAGAGAGGCAGGCGGCTGCGGCGCGGCCAAGACACCGCCGGGCACTTCCATCAGCATGATATCCAGCGCTTTGCCAGCCCAGTCGCGTACTGGTCCCCACGCTTCAGTCTGCCGCGCGCGTAAATCCGCTGGCGTTTCTGCCAGAAAGCACAGCAAGTCCGTCTCGCAATATTTCACCAGCTCATCGACCATGCCTGCGCGCTGCGTGCCAACTCTGTCGAGCGCGACATTCACCAGCCGGGTCAAATGCAATGTCGGAATTTGCACCGTATCGCCCTGCCCATCCCATTCAGCTGCAACATGCTCTGCCAACGTCTTATTCGGCACAAGGAAGGTCTTGCGCTCCGGCGTCTTCATTTGGCGTCCATCAAGCGTCACCGCCCAGCCGCCCTCAGCCGCTTCAACGCTGGCGTCCTTATAGAAACGGGTCATTGTGTTTTCAGGCATGTTCAGTTCCCAAAATTTGCAAGCGCCGCGTTCAAAGACGCAAAATCATGGTGCACCTCATGCACCCCTGCTGCCTCCAGCTCCTGCGCTGTGCCAAAGCCCCAGCTCACGCCCAACGTATGCACGCCTGCTGCCCGGCCCATGCTTA
>CAZXTI010000049.1:4584-9340 GCA_964643565.1 uncultured Hyphomonas sp.
CCAAAGCCCCAGCTCACGCCCAACGTATGCACGCCTGCTGCCCGGCCCATGCTTATATCGTGGACAGCATCACCAATCATCAAACTCTGATGACGCTCTGCCCCAACTGCTTTCATGGCCTCTTCAACCATAAACGGGTTTGGCTTACCCGGCCCGTCATCAGCGCACCAAATCGTGTCGAAATACTGCGCCAGCGGGTGCATTTCAAAAATAGCCCTTATGCCGCGATGGGACTTTCCAGTTGCCATGGCGATCAACCAATTATCTTCCCGCAGGGCGCTTAGCGCATCAAGCGCCCCCTCATAAAGCGGCTCAGCAAAACCCGGTTCTGCCCGGCGCGCAATAAAGGCCTGTCGATAGGCATCCACAAGTTCAGGTAAGCAGGCCTCATCAAAATTCTCTGGCGCGAGGGTCCGGCAAACCTCATCAAGGCCAAGCCCAATCGTTTGCCGTGTCGCCTCATAAGCAGGTATCGGCAAGCCCATATTGCCAAACGCTCGCTCCATCGCCGTCTGGATCACTTCCCGGCTATCAACCAGCGTGCCGTCCATATCCCAGATCGCAAGCTTCAAACTCATATACGCTGTCCTTAAGCCGGAACAAGATCAAACGGGGCCGTGACCCGGAACGACCCATCGTGAATAGGCTCTGTGCCATGCCACAAAAAGGAGGGAAACAAAACCAACATACCAGCTTTGGGTTGAACCCAATGCTCTGCAGGCAAAACAGGCTCTGTACGAAATGGCGGCTCGCCAAACTTAATCCAGCCCGCCTTGTCTTCGCCGGAGGCAACTTCCTCAGGCACGGACACATAATAAGACGAACTTATCCAACCCTTCGGGTGAATATGATTGACATGATGGCCACCGCTTCCAAGGCGAACCGCCCAGCCACCATGGAACCTGTAATCGCCTGAATTTCGCACCGCGCTCGGATGGTCCGCTTGCGTGCCTAGCTGCGCCATATAATCGCGAATAGGCGCATCCAAAGCTTTGAAATATGACTGCAAGAGGGGGTGCGGGTTCGTACACAGATCTTGCGGTGTCTGTATGCCGCCGCGCAAAGATCGCTTTAAGGGGTACTGCTCAAACGGATTGATCTCATCCAGCAAAGTCAGGAACGCGGCGTTAAAGTCAGCCAGTGTATCAAAGCCGTCCGGAACCGGCAGTTCATAGACGCGCACATGCCGCTCATAATCGATCAATTGATCATAGGCGTCATCCCCCAATAAGCGCAGCGCCGAGACTTCATAAGCTAACCAGAGCTGGCTAAGCGGATTGGCCTCGCGCGCCTCTTTGATAAAGGCCAACGCCTCCTCGCCCGCGCCGCTCGCAAGCAAAGCAGCGGCAAAGTTATGATCATAAACACCGTGACCTGCATTTTGGTGCGCAGCCCGGCCAGCGGTGACCGCGCCTTCAACATCGCCCATATCCATCAACAGCGCTGAACGCTGGGCCTGCGCGCCCGGCAAGGCTTGCCAATGTTCTGGCAGTCCTTCCAGCGCCGCTAGCGCATCATCTGTGCGCTGCGCTGTTTGAAGCAGTCCAACCGCGATCAGCGCCAGCGCTGGTACATTAAGCGCACCCTCAATCAAGCGATCAAACTTATCAATGTCTGCGGCCATCCAATAGGCGTCGGCAAGCAAGAGGAAATACGCTTCAGCCGGTTTGCCCGCGAACGCTTTTTCCGCAAAATCCTGCGCGCGGGCCATGTCCCCTTTTTCAAGCGCCACGCGGGCCATCATATAATTAACTTCAGCCAGTTCCGGGTTTTCAGCGAGCAGCGCTGCGAAAATGCCCTCCGCCTGTTCGCGCTGACCCGTGCTTAAGGCCCACACACCCTGCGCATGGCGCGCTCCGCTATGTTGCGGCGATAGCTTTAGGCTGGCCTCAATATGTGTTGCCGCCACATCAAACAGCTTCATATCAAGCGCTGCATTGGCATACACAACCCGCGCAGCAATATTGTCACCCGGCTGGGCAATCAAGATATCCAGTTCAGCCATCGCTTCTTCAAAGCGGCCCAGCCCGGAAAGGGTCCGCGCAAGGCTCAGCCGTGCACTTTGGAAATCTGCCTTCAATTCCAGCGCTCTGCGAAATGCGGTTTCGGCAACTTGCAACTCATTCGTAAGGCGCGCAAGCAAGCCCTGATTATTCGCGATTTCGGGATTTTGTGGATCCAGCTCAGCCGCATGTCCCAGAAGCATAGATGCCCGCGGATAATTTCCCGCGCCCTTTTCAACAAGCCCCAATAAATGGATGGCTTGGGGATGATTGACCCCGCTAAGTGCTGCGCGCGCGCCAGCAAAGTCTTTGCGTTTAAAGGCTGCATAGCCTTTTGCAATGGCTTGCTCAGCACCGATCATCCGAAAGGCCCCAATGGATCTTTACCAGCCTCGCTTTCAAGAAAGCCAAGTGTCTGGAAAGTCTCTTTCATGTGCGGTGGCAGCGGCGCTGTAATCGTCAGAGGCTGGCCGGATTTTTGCGGAATAATGATCGCGCGTGCATGCAAATGCAACCCCGGTGCAACCCCTTGCGGCACTTCCCGGCGCGTCTGATAGCGCGTATCGCCGAGCAAAGAACTGTCCAGCTCCGTCATGTGCAGGCGCAATTGATGGGTGCGGCCCGTAACAGGCTTTAGCGCCACCCATGCCGCGCGCTGACCAGCCGTAGAGACAACCGCATAATCTGTGATTGAATGTTTCGCACCAAGCTGGCCCTGCGCAGAGCGATACATCAGCTCCTTGTCTTCATCCGGCGGCACACCGCGCGCCATCCAGCACCGCACCTGCCCTTGGCGCGGATTTGGCACACGCACCGTCACAGCCCAATAAATCTTGTCCAATGTCCGCCCACGGAATAGCTCGCCCAGCTTCGCTGCCGCTGCCGGGTGGCGCGCAATCATCAAAACACCGGACGTATCCTTATCCAGACGATGCACAAGCTTTGGACGATATTCGCTATTGCCGCGCAATGCGCCAAGCATGCCATCAATATGGCGCTTGGTGTTTGTGCCCCCCTGCACGGCCAAGCCAGCAGGCTTGTTCAGCACAAACATATCCTTGTCTTCATAAAGCACCAGATCGCGCATGAAGCGCTCATCCTTCATGCTCTGTCCGGTTTTGCCCGCCTCATCATATTTACGTGCAGGCCGCGCGCCCTTTGGCGGCAAACGCACTTCTTGTCCGGCGGCAACGCGCGTGTTCGATTTTGCCCGCGCGCCATCAACACGTATCTGTCCGGTACGCAGCAATTTTTCGACCTCGCCCTGCGTCACGCTCATGCGGCGTTTCACCCAGCGATCAAGCCGCGCGCCAGCTTCCTCATGGGTCACGCGCTCAGTGCGAACCTCTGCCTTGCTCATGCGTAAAATCTCCGTGCCAACCATAACCCCAAAATCAAGGCCGCCACACCAAGACCGATCGAAGCCCCTGCATAAGCTGCCGCACGCGCCATGGCGTCCGCGCGCAGCATCTCCACCACTTCCAGAGAAAAGGCGGAAAATGTTGTAAATCCGCCGAGCACACCTGTCGCCAAAAACAGCTTGGCGTTCTGATGGCTATCGGCGCCTTTTAGCGTCAACCATCCAACCACCAGCCCCATGGCGAAACTGCCCGTCACATTGACGAAAAACGTGCCCCACGGCCAAGCGCCCGGCAGCAAGCGCATTGCCGCCAGCCCCGCGCCATATCGGCCCGCCGCCCCAATCGCGCCGCCAAGGGCTACAAGAAAAAATCCGTTCATGACCGCTCTTTACGCCTCTGAAGTGCCTTCGGCTAGTCCCAGCCTTGCTGCATGGCCAACCATCTCGTCCGGCATCGGCGCTTCAAGGTCCAGCGGGTCGCCATTCGGCAAGGTCAATCGCAAGCGCTGAGCATGGAGCATCAGGCGCGGCGCACTCTCTTTGCCCGCCCCATATAGCTTGTCGCCAAGGATCGGGCAGCCGAGGAATTTCATATGCGCGCGAAGCTGGTGCATACGGCCTGTCTTAGGGCGTAGCTCCATTATGGCGCAATGGGTTCGCTTACCACCCGCCGCCTGAAAAGCACTGATTGTCGGTTTCTCGCCCCTGCTAAGGGCACGATGAATCTTCGCCTCACTCGCCAACAAATCTCTGATTGGGGGCTGTTTTATTGTAAGCTTAGCTTTTATCAGCATCTTCCAATGCGTGCTGGCTGACTGGGCTTTATCGCTATCGCTCGGCACCATTGGCGGCACACCGCGCTGGTCGACGCATTTGAGCAAAGCCTGATTGATCGTGCCCGCGCCCGCTTCCGGCAAAGTGCCCCCGACAATCGCCAGATACATCTTCTTGGCGAGGCGTTTGGAAAACTGCTCGGAGAGATGCGCAGCGGCCGGTTTCGTCTTCGCCGCAATCAACAGGCCCGACGTGCCCGCATCAAGGCGATGCACCAGTCGCGGGATCTTCCCGTTCGAGCGCGCAAAAGCTGGCAACAGGTTCTCAAGGCACGGCCCCCGATTCCCCCGCGTCTGCACAGCCAGCCCTGACGGCTTATTAAACGCGAGAAGGTACGCATCCTCATAAAGGACCAGCGAACGGACAAAAGCCGCATCTTCAGGACTGAGCGTTGGGATGGGGCGATTTTTCATTTGTTTTCCTGTACTGCCCACCAATCCAAAGGCTCAGGCAAGTGTGCATTGGAGTAATCCACACGCAGTGTCCGTCGCGGTGTATTCTTGCGCGATGGTTTCGAGCGATGCAGCGTTAGCGCTTTGACAAGCAACAGATCACCGCG
>CAZXTI010000050.1:0-2189 GCA_964643565.1 uncultured Hyphomonas sp.
GATGCCCACACCCGTCGCGCGCGCAATCACCGCCTGCCCCGGACGCCCTGCCGCATAGAGCGTTGGCATTAACGGCGCATAAGCCGCCGAAATCGCGCCTGCGATCAATAAGAGCATGGCTAGCGGCGCGCTGGGGCCATAGTCTTTTTGCAAGACGGTTGAGAGCACATCAGGGCCGAGCAGCCCAACAATCGCGCCGACCGCCAAGGCGACGCTAACCAAGATTGCGCCGGAGCGTATCAGTAGCGGCCAGATCTTATTTGCCTCGCCGCGATTTATCATCTGGGCAAGCTCTGGATAAATCACCTCGTCAAGCTGCTGCGTGCCCTTCACAAGCACGCTGGCAATCTGAACCGCGATCTTGAAAACGGCGGCATAAGCTGCACCCAAAACACCGCCAGCCAGCAAAACCGGAATCTCCTGCTTGGCGACGGCAATGCTCGCATCGATATTTGCTGTCCATGAGAACTGCCACAGCCCGGCTTCCGGCGCGCGCAATGTCGGCGGCTTTGCAAACAGACCTTTCCACAAGCCTTCCCGGTTTAGTTCACGCACGGCAAAGAACCAAAGCACCAGATAATCTGCGAGCGCTGCGACGAACCACACCGCGACAAAGCCAGCAAACCCGCCCCCGCTCGCCCACGCAATCAGCGAGCCAACCAAGCGGGCAAACGGCATGACCACAGCATGCAGCGCTAATAAGTCAAACCTGTCAATCAACCGGAGAACGCCAATCGCGGCAGATTTCTGGCGAAGCAAAATCACCGTACAATAGGCCATCGCGATCAGTTTATATTCCGGCGCAAGGCCAATTATTCCGGCCCCGAACCATAAGAAAATTTCCACGGCGATAAAGGCAACAAGCGCTGAGATAAGGTCCAGCCCGACCGAGAAGCGCAGCAGTTTTTGCAACGCGCCAACATCGCCTGTTTCCCTATGGGGAACGCCGAACCGGATCAAAGCCTGCCATGATTTGAACCCGCCAAGCTCAGCCGCCGTCAGCATGGTGGCATGAACCAGAAACAGTGAGCCAGCAACCTCAAGGCCCAGAGCCCGGCCAATAACAATCAACACGAGGACATTGAACACCGCGCCGCCGCCCTTGCCGCCGAACATCAGCCCAGTGTTTTTTGCAATGCGCTTACCTGCGGTGTCGATGCTCTTTAAAAATAACATGTCAGCAGCTAATCGGCGCCCAAGGGTTTCGTATATAACCGATACGTCTTGTAGACCTCCGCAGAGGAGAGCCGGATCATGTTCTGCACATCGACATTGTTTTCAAGAATCCAGCTTAGCTCGACATCCTCGATGCCGCGCGGGCGCATCGCGCCATAACAGGTTTCAAAAAGTGCGAGCATCAACGCACTGCCCGATCGCTTTTTTTGAATCTCTTGGCGAATGCCATTGAGCGGCACGCGCGCGGATGTCAGACCGGAGACTTTCAAGCGCCAGAGCAATTTGGCCCAGCCAAAGGGAAACAAGCGGCCATCCAAATCCCGGATCGCTTCATTCAGGTTTGGCAGCATCAGGATGAAGCCCTTGGCTTCCCCATCAACCTCGCCAAACCAGAAGCCCGCCGGGTCGATGAGGATTTTCATTTCCTGCGCCATATGCTGAACCTGCACATCCGAATACGGCACAAAGTTGAAATTGTTCGCCCAAGCGTCATTGAAAATATTCATGGCGAGCGCGATTTCTTCTTCGAACTTGCCTTTCTTCATCGGACGAATATTCAGCCGGTCAGATTTCTCAACAAAGCTCTGCATCTTCCCAACGATGGGCGGGCGCGGATAGCCCTCATGCGTATTGCCAAGAAAGGCGAATGTATCGACGGCCTTTTCAAACCCAAGCGCATCCATCGCGGCTGGATAGTCAGGGCGACCATGCGGCATCAGCATCATTTGCGGCGTGTCATACCCGTCAATCAGCATGCCGCATTCTTCATTGACTGAAAAATTGAACGGCCCGCCAATATTTTTCATACCCTTGGCACGCAGCCAGTCTTCGGCCTGCTTCAAAAGCGCCGGCACGGCATCTGGATAGGCCTTGTCCGTATCGAGAAATCCGAAATGCCCTGTTGCGTCTTTGTGCACCTCAAGGTGAAACCGGTTCACAAAGCTTGCCACACGGCCAACCACTTTGCCGCCTGCCTTGGCGAGCCAATAAACCACGTCGAGATGGTCGAGCCC
>CAZXTI010000050.1:2289-9281 GCA_964643565.1 uncultured Hyphomonas sp.
TTTGTCTGCCTTCCGCTTCGAGCGTGGCATGGCGCACCCAAGGATACTTCTCGGCCATCTCATCGGTGTAGCCAATATTGCGCACTGTTGGACTGCGGCCGCGCGCGGTTGCATCCTTATAATATGACCCCATCAGCGCATCGAACCAAAACGCGGTAATTGAGTAATTGCCATTCTCATCATGGAAGTGATGGAGCAAATGGGCGCGCTTCACATGCTGAAGGAATTTGCCGAGCGGTTTATCTTCCTTCGGCATGAAACCCAGATGCTGAATACAGTGAATATATTCGTAGAACATCGTCATGAAGATGCCCGACGCAATCGCCATCGCCGCCCCGCCCGGCCCGCCAATGAAAAATCCAATCGGTCCATAGATCAGCGCAATCGGCGGCAAGGTTGTGTGTAGGCCGCCAAAGAGAACACTCAGCTCATTCGGGCGCTGGTGATGGTCATAATGGGTGCGCTTCCACAGCTTCGCGGTTGCCTTGAACTTCATCAGAATATGCGAGTGCAAGATCCAGCGATGCGTAATGTACCAAATCACCGGATGCCCAATCAGAGGCACGGCAAACGCGCCCAGCAACAGGAGTGACACGCCGCCAAAATAGATCGTCGCAGTCAAGGCCGCCAGCATCGACACCAAATAAATCTGTACGCCGGGATAGGAGAAATAAGCCGTATTTAGCTCTTTAATGCCCATCCGGTTCAGCAGGTAATCTTGGCTTTTCCAGGCTTTGAAACTCATAAACATGGCGGATATCTTCCAACAAAATTCAACGCGTGACCCATCTGGTCTTCCCTCTCTATAGCGCCTTCAGCACCAATTGTCCCCTATGAAGAGAGCCTTCGCATGATATTTCCCGAAAAATTGAACACGGGCGAGACGCAGGGCGCCTCCCGAAATTACGCATCAGGGTCTGATCCGCGCAAGTTAACCGTGATGTCAGCGCCAAGCGCACCTGCCTCAAAAGCGGCTTCATGGTGGCGCGGCTTACGCAATTTCAACTTTGGATCATTCGACAAGGCAAATGGCTCCTTGGGTAGAAAATTCCACTTCCGTCCGAGTTTGCGATCAGCGTTTAAGTCGTGATACGCCGCCACCGCATATGTTCCAGCGCCCGCAACATTGACGCAAATCGTCTGCGGACTGTTTTCAGCGGCCACGCGGGTTCGGCGCAATCGCCCCTCTTTGGACAGAAAATTCTTCTTATCGTCGCCATAGACCTCGACAGTCAGTATGCCAAACGCCCGCACGCCGTTTACTGTTACGCGCACTTGCGGGACATTTGCATTGCAAACATCGGGCGCATCGCCTTCGCGCAAATCAAGTTCGAGGCTTGGCGCATCATTATCTGCGAATGCCGCTGGCACGATACCAAATGCCAGAACCAGCCCAGCAAGGCTCGCCCAAAGCGCTTTGCAACCATCCCGTACGTATCGACGTTCAATAAACATACCTGTTTTAATACCTTCAATCATCGCTCAACAGTAGCTTTCTATAGATGAGCAGTCTATCACAGAATTAAACCATCCCTTGCGTGAAAAGGTCGTAATGCGCCGTCTGGAATTATATCTTTTCAAACAATGTGTTCAGGTTGTGTTGGGTCTGGCCAGCTTGGCCCTTGGCGTTCTGCTTCTGGAACGGCTTTTGCGCATCTTCGAAATTGTCGCGAATACATCCGACACGCTTGGCGTCGCGACGCGCATGTTGCTCAATCTATTGCCCTATTATCTTGGCCTGGCCATACCGGTCGCCCTGTTTTTGGGCGTGCTGATCACGGTTGACCGGGTTAGCCGGAGCGGCGAGCTTTCGGCCGCACTCGCAGCGGGTGTCTCGCTCTTTCAGATTATTCGCCCCTTTATGTGGATTGCTGCCTTTCTCGCCCTCTTCAGCGTGGTTCTGATGGGTTATCTGCAACCACTCGGCCGTTATGATTATCGCGCCGCCGTGCATGACGTAAAACAATCCTCGGCTGAGGCTGTCTTTCAAGAAGGTAAGTTTGCCCAAATCGGACGGCGCACGGTCTGGACCGAGCAACGCACCGGAGGCGATACGCTGGGCGCAATCTTCATTCTGGAAGAAGGCCGGATCGGTAACACCTCACGCGCCACCACCGCGCCAGCCGGACGCATTAGCGAAGGGTTTGAAGCCAATGCCACGCTGATCACCTTGGAAAATGGTCAAGCCGTCGAAATCAATCCCTCCCGCGAGATCGTCCAACAGGTCAACTGGCAATCTGCCGACTGGAATATTGAAGGCGATGTCATGGCCTTCCGGATACGCGGCGATGATGAGCGCGAATTGACATTGAACGAGCTTATCAGCGAAGCGCGCGGCGAAGGCAAAAATATCGTCCAACCGCATGTCGCTGAATCTGCTGCCCATGCCACAATCGGCCGCTCGCTGCTTTTGCTGATCCTTCCCCTCATCGCGTTGCCAATGGGCCTTGGCTATGGGCGCTCATTCCAATCAACCGGAATAGCAGTTGGCATCGTCTTCCTACTGATTGCGCAGAAGTCTCTGGAGATGGGAAACACGCTTGCCATTGATGGGTTCATCGCGCCTTGGCTTGGGACATGGCCCGCGATCATTATAACCGCAATACTCGGCCTTGGCCTGTTCCTGCGAAGCGCTCTGCGCGTGGCGACCCCGCCTCTTATGCTGCTCTCATTTGATCTTGGGAAAGCACTGAGAAAACCGTTTGTTTGGATCGGCCGTCTGTTTGGCCGTAAAAAGGATTAGGGTAGGTGTAGCGGCAATGCTCCGGATGATCTTCTATCTCAGCAAGATTTTTCTCGCCCGGTGGCTGGTGACCATTTTCGGCATGGTGGTGCTGGTTGGTCTACTGGATTCGCTTGCCAATGCTGCGGCCATCTCAGCCAGCCCTGATGGAAATGCGCTGCGTTATATGACATTGCGCCTGCCGATCATTTTCGATCTCGTCTTTCTCTTCTCGCTGATGCTTGCATTGCTGCTCACATTTGTCTCGCTCATCCGGCGCAATGAGCTCGTCGCGATCCAAGGCATCGGCCTATCAATCTTCGCGCAGATCCGCGCACTTGTGCCAATCGTGCTTGTCATCTCAATCGGCGCGGCCGCGCTTATCGACCGTACACTCCCCCCTTCAGTTCAAGAACTGAACGCGTGGGGCATAGGAGAATATGAAAGCGCAAACATCACCGAAGAAACCCCGCTTTGGGTCAATGACAATGGCCTCTTTGTGCGGATGAAGGGCCGGATCGGCCTCAACATATTGACCGATCTCACATTCTTCCATCGCGACGAAGCTGGATATTTGCAACGCGTGACATGGGCGCGCCGGGCGCAATATATCGATGGAAACTGGATGCTCGATAGCACCGACACACTCATCGTTGATAATGCTGAAAGCCCGCCTCCGCCGATTTCAATCTGGGAAACGAACCAGACCCCGCAACTCATAGACAAGCTCGCCGCTGAGCCGCGTGACCTGGCGATTTCCGATCTTTCCGCCTTTGCATCTTTCCGTGGCTCCGGAAGCAGGCCATCGGTCTCCTATCAAGTTTGGCAGTTTAAACGCCTTGGCTTACCATTTGCCGCGATTGCACTCCTGCTATTGGCTGCACCGATTATGCAGCGCCTTGGACGGCGCGATTCCGGCACCAGAGAACTTATCATAGGGGTTGGCATCACATTCTTATTCATGATTGTTGACGGCATCATGGCCACAATGGGGGCCAATGGCGCAGTGCCGGCTTTCATCGCTGGGCTCAGCGCCTCCATCACAATCGCGGCCATCGGTATATATTTATGGCTGCGACAGGAGATACTGGCATGAGGGCGAGGTTTGGAATGATTTCAAATCCGCTCAGCCACTCAGTCGCAAAGCGCGGATCCATTCTGGAAATCGCAGCGGCGCGTGAACCTGACACCTTGTTTAAAAGCCTACACAATTTCCCGGACCTACCGGACATGATGCGCGAATTTGCCGACAACCGCATTGATGCCATTTTCGTTGAAGGCGGAGACGGGACAGCCATGGCCGTCATCACAGAAATTCTCAGCGGGCGATCAGGCCTGCCCAAGGATACACCGATCGCGCTTTTGCCCGGCGGGATGACAAATCTTGCCGCCAAGGTCATGGGCGTTCGCCGCGCAGGTAAAGGCGGCATCCGCGCGCTCATTGCGAGCCTGCGCGAGGAAAACCTGGAACCGCATCGCCACGATCTTCCGCTGCTTGAAATCTGCCTTGCCGAAGACATGCAGCCAATTTACGGCTTCTTCCTTTCAACCGGCGCCCTGCCTAACGGTATCCGCTTTTGCAGGCGCGAGCTTCATGCACGCGGCGCAAGCGGCTCTATCGCGGTGGGGCTGACCCTTGCGCGCCTTATCTTTGGGCCGCGTAGCGCTGAGGGAAATGTTGTCTTGCGTCCATCCGACATGGCGCTTGAAACAACCGCCTTCCACGCCGCCGGATCGCACCTCTTCACGCTTGCCACCACACTGCCAAATTTCAATCTTGGCATAGATCCATTCTGGGGCACCCAAGATGCGCCTTTGCGGTTTACCCATGCAAGCTGGCCAGCAAATGGATTAATCCGTGCAATGACGGGTATCCTTGCCGGTGCTGGATCAAAATGGATGAGCAAGCGCGGCATGGAAAGCTTCAACATCCATGAAGCCCTTCTCGGCTATACGGGTGATCTCGTGCTTGACGGCGAATTCCTTAGCTCGCCGCCCAATGGCAAACTAAAAGTCTCAACGACCGAGCCTGCGGTTTTCATCAGATGACTGACCATACCCGGCACGATAAACTGGCGCGCATTCAGGACATCATTCGCGCCGAGCAAAGCGCGCAGCCCCCCGCCCGCGCCAAGGACATGGCCGCCGCCATTGCCAAGAAACACCCCGACACGGTTCAGGCTTTCGTCTTTTATGGCTCTGGCCTTCGCGAAGCTGATAATCTGGAGAAGATGCTCGACTATTATGTTCTGGCAAAACGCTACACCGATATTCACGGGGTTGGCCTAAAGGCTTTTTTGAGCTTTGCCCTACCGCCCAGCGTTCATTTTCTTGAAGCCAGCGACACAAATGGCGCGCCGATGAGTAGCAAATATTCCATCGTGTCTTACCCCGCATTTTTGCGCCGGGTTTCCGGTAAGGCGCGCGAGCCAATGATTTGGGCACGCTTCTCGCAGCCCTGCCTGATCATGGCTTACCAATCGGAAGAGATCAAAGACGCACTAAGCGCTGGCCTTGCGCAAGCCGTGCTCCATTTTGCCGAACAGGTCCGCCCGCTTGTCTCAGGCGCGATGACCCCGCGCGCGTTTTGGGCACGTGCCTTGGCTGAGAGCTATCGCACCGAACTACGCGCCGAACGCCCGCTGGAGCGCGCCACCGAAATCGTTGAACGCTATGGCGAACGCTATGACGCACTGGCGATTGCTATCTTCGGACCGGCAGATGCTGACGGCTTCATCACAATCCCTGCCTCAAAGCCGATCAAGAAACAGGCCTGCCGTTTGAAATGGGCGACACGCCGCTGGATTGGCAAACCGGCCACCGCAATGCGCGTCTTAAAAGCCGCCTTCACTTTTGATGGCGGGCTTGATTATGTCCTGCACAAATTAAAGAGCCATTCAGGCAAAGACATTCAGGTGAGTGACGCGCAGCGCCGCCACCCAATCTTATGGTCTCCAATTATCGCTTGGAAAATTTGGCGCAGCGGCGCACTGCGGCACCGCTGAACGCCTAATCGGATCAACCTGCTTTAAAGCTTAAACCTCTTGGCTCGGAACCGCTGCTGTCGCGGGGCCACCGCTAACCGTTTGCGCAGCCTGTTGTTGCTGGCGCTGCTTTTGCACCAGATAGAGATTGCGGAAATCAATCGGGTCGACCAAGAGCGGCGGGAAGCCACCTGAGCTTGTAATGTCACCAATGATCCGGCGCGCAAACGGGAAAATCAGGCGCGGACACTCGATCAGCAAGACCGCTTCCATCTCTTCAGGTTTAAACCCATGAAGCTGAAAAAGTCCCGCATAGTCGAGCTCAATGATGAATAGAGGTCCATTGTCGGTCTTTGCTTGCCCCTGAATGCTCAAGGATACTTCAAACACGCCATTACCGCCCTCATGTGCGGTCGCGCCAACATCAATGCCAAGTTCAATATTTGGCTGTTGCGGTTGCTGCTGGCCTTTGCCCTTATCTGGGTTCTCAAAAGAAAGATCCTTGATGTATTGCGTCAGGATCTGCAAAGCGGGCGCAGCCTGTTGTTGTTCTGGCGCACCTGTTGCCATATCCGGGTGAGTTTGTGTGCCTTCAGGCGGCGTTTGATCTTCAGCCATGTTTCCTCGCAATTTACCAACTTGTGCGCGTACCATGCGCCTCGATCTCGTGCAATGTAGTAGTGCATTAAGTTTCAACACACTATATGATAGTTAAACATCAATGGTGTAAACATGCAGCTTCAACAAAAACAAAGGGGCAGGAATTGATCGAAATACTTATTCTTGCAGCAATCACGCTCTTCATTCTAAGTCGGCTTTATATTGCCCTTGGGAAAGATACCGGACCGCCGAGCGGGCGCAGCCGCACACCTGCACCAGCCCCACCGCGCCGCCAACCCAAGAAACAGGCCGAAACCGCCTCGATCCACACATTCCGCGCAAGCTATGAAGGCCCGGGCGAGGATGGCATTAAGGCGATTGCAGAAGCCGACAGCAATTTCGATGTAGAGCAATTCAGACGCGGCGCGCGCGAAGCCTATAAAATGATCATTTCCGCCTATGCCGAAGGCGACCGGAAAACATTGCAGCAATTGGTTGATGATGATGTTTTCGAAGCATGGGATAACGCCATCACACAACGCGAAGCGAGCGGCGTAGATCCATATAAGCTGCTACGTATTCGCAAACTCTCCATTGATGATGCCGAGCTTGATGGATCATTGGCCCGCATCATGATCCGCTATGAAGCAGAACTTGGAGATGGTGAACACACACGCACGGCGCGC
>CAZXTI010000051.1:0-9257 GCA_964643565.1 uncultured Hyphomonas sp.
ATGGCGGTGAAAGCTGGACGCGGATTGATGTTGGCGACCTGCCGGGCGTTCCGGATACGGCCTTTGTAAATGACATTCGCGCCGACTTGCATGATGAAGATACGGTCTATGTCGCGCTCGATAATCATAAATATGGCGACTATGCGCCTTATCTCCTGAAATCGACAAACCGTGGCCGGACATGGCGCTCCATCGCTGAAGACTTGCCAGAACGCCACCTTGTCTGGCGGATTGTGCAGGATCATGAAGCACCGGGCTTGCTCTTTACAGCAACAGAGTTTGGCCTGTTCTTCACGCTCGATGGCGGCGAGAAATGGACCAAATTGACCGGCGATGCGCCGACGATTTCCTTCCGCGATGTGACGATACAACGCCGCGAGAATGACCTCGTTGCGGCTTCCTTCGGGCGTGGCTTCTTTATTGTCGATGATATTTCACCACTCAGAGAATTGTCTGAAGAGGTAATGGAAGAAGAAGATGCGCTCTTATTCACCGGGCGCGATGCGCTTTGGTATATTGAGCAACACCCGCTCGCATTCTCAGAAGGTGGATCACAGGGGCACGGCTATTTCCGCGCGCCGAACCCGCCCTTTGGTGCGAACTTCACCTATTATCTAAAAGAAGACGCCAAATCTTTGAAAGATCAGCGCGTGGAAGAAGAAAAGCCACTTGTCGAAGATGGTGCTGACACACCCTTCCCCGGCTTTGAGACGGTGACCAAGGAATTGCAGGAGATTGCACCTGCTGTCTGGCTGACCATTCGCGATCTTGACGACAATGTTGTGCGCCGGATCAAAGGCCCAGCCAAGAAGGGCTTCCACCGCGTGAACTGGGATTTACGCTATCCGGAAAATTCCGTTGTGCGGCGCGGCGCGAGCAATGACGGCGATGAGGGCGGCTTCCTGGTTGCCCCCGGAGACTATACGGTGTCGATGACATTGCGCGTACGCGGCGAGACAACCGAGCTTGTTGGACGCACAGCCTTCACAGTGAAGCCATTGCGGGACGGCGCGCTGGAGCCACAAGAAGATGCGTTTGAATTCTGGAAACGCGCCTCTGAGCTTGATCGTTCGATCACAGCCTCAAGTATTGCGTTAAACGATCTGGACGGGCGGCTTAATCTGCTGAAAGTTGCTGCTGAACGCGCAGCGATTGATCCGGTAGCGCTTGATGATGCATGGGCTGATATCCGCAACGAAGTTCTAGAGCTTGATGAAGCCCTGAACGGCAACCCGGCGCGTAATGAGCTGTGGGAACGCACACTGCCGACCGTGCGCAGCCGGCTTGGCAGCGTCTTGCTTGGGCTGAGTAACTCGACATATGGCCCGACACAGACGCACCGCGAACAGCTGGATTATGCTGAAGAAGAATTCGAAGATATTCGCGAACGGATCATTGAACTTATCAATGAAACCGTCCCGGATTTTGAGGATGAGCTTCAGCGTGCAGGTGCGCCATGGGTGCCGGGCAGCCGTCTACCGGAATAGGAGGGTCAGCGGCCGCGCAAAGCGGGAGATTAAATTCCCGCAAACCGACAGATAATTCTGTCTGAGCCGTTAAACTTTGTCTAAACAGGGCGTGGTATTACGCAGTGTAAAGGCAATGAAGAAAACATGACCAACGTCTCACCCTCAACCGCGTCGATGACCAATGACACGCTTGTCCTGCGCCAGCCGGATGATTGGCATGTTCATCTGCGCGATGGGGACATGCTCGGCGCTGTGGTTAATTATACCGCGCGCCAATTTGGCCGTGCGATTGTGATGCCCAATCTGGTGCCGCCAATAACAACCGTCGCGGCGGCGCAAGCGTATCGCGAACGGATTTTAAAGGCCGTCGATCCCGCGCTCGGCTTCACGCCGCTAATGACCTGTTATTTGACTGATACGCTGGACCCGGCCGAAATTGCGCGCGGCCATGCAGACGGTGTTTTTACAGCCGCCAAGCTGTACCCTGCGCATGCAACAACAAATTCAGCGCACGGTGTATCAGACATCAAGGCGATATACCCGGTGCTGGAGACCATGCAGCGCATTGGCATGCCGCTCCTTGTGCATGGTGAGGTCACGTCGCCGGAGATTGATATTTTTGACCGGGAAGCGGTCTTTATCGAGCGGGTCTTAAAACACGTCGTGCGTGACTTCCCCGAACTAAAAATCGTCTTTGAACATATAACGACATCTGATGCGGTGTCTTTTGTGCAAGAAAGCGGGCCGAACATCGGCGCAACGATCACGCCGCACCATCTCATCTTCTCGCGCAATGCGATGTTTGAGGGCGGCATTCGTCCGCACAAATATTGTCTGCCTGTCGCCAAACGGGAAACGCACCGCCTCGCCTTGCGCAAAGCGGCCACCTCCGGCAGCGCGAAATTCTTCCTTGGCACAGATTCTGCTCCGCACCTGATCGGTGCCAAAGAATCTGCTTGCGGGTGTGCAGGTATTTTCAACGCACCTTATGCGCTGGAAAGCTATATCACTGTCTTTGAAGAAGAGAACGCGATGGATAAGCTAGAGATGTTTGCCTCGCAGGCTGGTCCGGAATTTTATGGGCTCGCATTGAATGAGCGAAAAATTATGCTGGAGCGCCGTCCAACGAAGATAGACGCGGCGCTTGAACTTGGCGCCGGAACGCTGGTGCCATTTCACGCAGACGAAACATTGAACTGGCAGTTTGCCGGATTTGTAGATTAAGACCCCTGCTCCTGACGGGTAGGTTTGAGAGGTTTAAGATCATGAGATTACATTTGGTAAGTATCGCCCTACTTCTCGGCATTGCCGGTTGCCAAGATCAACAAGCGACCCCGAACGGTGAGCGCCCGAGCGAGGTGTTGCAGGCCATGCCGGTCAGCTATGGTGAAGTGACGCGCGTGATTAATGCCTCTGGAACGGTGCAGCCTGAAACGACCGTACTTGTCGGCTCAGAGGTTTCCGGGCGCGTTCTGTCAGTAGACGTTGATTTTAACACGCCTGTTAAAGCCGGTGATATACTCGCCGTTATCGATCCGCAGACATTCCAGAATCAGGTTCTTCAGCTAGAAGCCTCCCTGCAACGCGACCAAGCCAGCATTCAGACCAATGAAGCCAGCATTACGCGCGCGGAAGTGAACCTGCGTCAGAACCGCCAGATCCATGCACGCCGTCAAAGCTTGTACGACCAAAATGCGACATCGCTCGCACAGCTTGAGGAAGCGGCGCGCGCCGTTGGCGTTTCTGAAGCTGATCTTGAAGTCAGCCGCGCACAGCTTGAAGGGGCAAAAGCCAGCCTTGCGCAAACACAAGCGAGCCTGAAAACGGCCCGTTTCAATCTCTCCCGCACACGTATTCAAAGCCCGATTGATGGCATCGTTATCGAACGCCAGATTGATCCGGGCCAAACCGTGCAGGCCAGCTTCTCTGCGCCGGAGCTGTTTAAAATTGCCGCTGACTTGTCACAGATCGAAGTTGAAGCGGCGATTGTCGAAAGCGACATTGGCGGCCTCACGCAAGGCGACACGGTGGAGTTCACTGTCGATGCCTATCCCAACAAGCCGTTTCGCGGCGAGATACAGCAATTGCGCCTGAACTCGGAACTGAAAAACAATATCGTCACCTATATTGCGATTGTGAAAGCCCAAAATCAGGACGGGCTGCTTCTGCCGGGCATGACGGCCAATCTGGAAATTACGACAGACACCAAGCCGAACGTATTGCGCATCTCCTCTGACGCAGAACGGTTCCGGCCAACACCTGAGCAATTGGTAAACTGGCAGGCCCCCGGCACCGAGCGGCGCGGACCAAGATCGCTCAATGCGCCGGTCTATCAACGCCTTGGCAAGCTTGGCCTGGACCAGCCCAGCATTCGCGCCATCAGAACGGAACTGGAAGCTTCTACCGAACAGGTCCGCACGGTGATCAATGATCCCACGCAGAGCTTCAGACGCACACCTGCCCTACGCCAGCTTGCAAATTTGACCAATAGTGTTTTGATCAACACGCTCGATCAAAACACGATGAAAGCTTACAATTCGCTGCTTGCTGCGGAAAACGCTGTGCGCACCGCCAACCTCTGGATCAAACAGGAGGATGGAAAAATGGCGAGCCGGCAGGTTCAGCTGGGCCTGAACGATGGCACCTCTGTTGAAATTATTTCCGGCCTTCAAGAAGGCGATGCGGTGGTTATGGGCATTGGCGCACCTCGCGGCAGACGCGGCGGCGGCGCACGCCCCGGTAACGGCGAAGGCCGACAACGACCGGGCGGCGGGCGCAGACCGGGAGCACGCTAAACCATGAGCGAAAATGCAATGATACGGTGTGAGAATCTCACCAAAATTTATAATCCAGGCGAAAATGAAATCCGCGCGCTTGATAATGTTTCTTTTGATATCGAGGACGGCGAATTTATCGCCATTGTCGGGGCATCAGGCTCAGGCAAGTCCACCTTGATGAATATGCTTGGCGGCCTCGACAAGCCGACAACCGGCACGGTTCGCATTGCCGGTAAATCCCTGTCTGAGATGAGCGGCAAGCAGCTTGCAAAATTCCGTAATGCAACGATTGGTTTCGTGTTTCAGCAATTCCAGCTTTTGGCCAAAAAGAGCGCTTTGCAGAACACGCAGCTCCCGCTGATTTATCGTCGCCCACGTGAAGCAAACATGGACGCGCGCGCCAGAGAAAGCCTGGCCCGTGTCGGCCTTGGCGACCGTGTGGGACACAAACCAACACAATTGTCTGGCGGCCAACAGCAACGTGTTGCCATTGCACGCGCGCTGGTTGGAAACCCCAAATTATTGCTTGCAGACGAACCCACCGGCGCATTGGATTCTGTCACCTCTGAAGATGTGATGTCGCTCTTGAAGGACCTTAACCGTCAGGGCCTTACGGTGATTATTATTACCCATGATCATGAAGTGGCCGCCGTCGCAGATCGCGTGGTGACGTTCAAGGATGGGCAAATTTTAAGCGATGTCGATGCGCGCGCCAGCACCGCGCAAAGGGAGATGGTATAAATGCCCGGATTATCAACGATCAGCTTAGCGCTCAGCTCTTTGATCGAGCATCCATTGCGCTCTTTCCTGACATCGCTGGGTGTTATGCTAGGGGTCGCTGCTGTGTATTTCATGCTGGCGATTGGCGAAGGCTCGAAACGGGAAATTCTGGAGCAGCTCAATAAGATCGAAACGCGCTCAATGTTTGTCTTTCCCGATCGCAGCCGAAATGGGCGCTCCAGCAATCAACGCGAACGCGCGCCCTTCTCTGAAGACGACATTATTCGAATACGGAACATAAGCGGCGTTTATTCAGCCACCGGCTCTCTCAATAAGACCGTTACGGCCGTTAATGAATACAGTGACTGGAGCACAAGCCTGAACGGTATTGATCTGGATTATCTGAAGGGTAATGAGCTTGATATCGTTATGGGCGAGCCGATTACCGCCGCAGATTTGGAGCGGCGCGAGACCGTGGCTGTGATTGGCCAGACGGTACTTGGAACTTTGTTCCGCGGGGATGACCCCATTGGCCAAAGGATCAAAATAGACAATATTCCCTTCACCGTAAAAGGTGTGATCAGCGCACTGGGGACAACCAGTTTTCGCGGCGACGATGTTGATAATATCATTCTCATACCGCGCACGACGGCGCGCAATCGCATCTTTGGCGGCAATAATCTTGTGCGCGATTATGTTAATGGCATCAATGTCGTTGGGACATCATTAGAGGTCATCCCGCGCATCGAACGCGAGATTGACGAGATCCTCAGACAAAGCCGCAATTTTACCCCGAATGATGCGCCTGACTATCGTATTTTCAGCCGCTCGGCTGACCGGCAACAAAGCGCGCGCTCGCAGCAGATCCTGAGTATATTTTTGGCTGTCGCGGGTTCGGTTGTTCTGCTTGTTGGCGGTGTCGGCCTGATGAATATCATGCTGGTTTCGGTCACAGAACGCACACGCGAGATCGGGCTGCGCATGGCCCTTGGCGCGCGCCAGTTCGATATTCTGTTCCAGTTTTTAATTGAGGCATTGGTCATCTCCTTTATCAGCGGTCTGATGGGGCTGGGGCTTGCGCATATCATTGCGCATTTTGCGACCCCGCTTCTGCCCGATGATATGAATATTTTATTCTCCCCTGATGTTGCCCTTCTGGCTGTGAGTACATCGCTGGTTGTCGGTATTGTGTTTGGCTTCTTACCAGCCCGACGCGCGGCGCAGTTAAATCCAATTGAGGCACTTCGCCATGAATAGACATATTGGGATTGCTTGTTTGGCAAGTTTCGCGCTGGCCGTATCAGCCTGCGCGCGCATTGATCGCCCTGCGCTTGAGGCGCGCATTACGAGCGCCAATGACGGTATTCCGACCGATTGGCAGATCGCCGGAACACCAAACACAATACGCGCTGAAAACTGGCTCACGCTTTTTGATGATCCGATCTTGGCCGATTATTTACAGCAGGCTGAGGCGGCAAATTACGATCTGCGTCAGGCCCGTGTGAACCTTGCGCAATCGCGCGAAGCTGTGGTGCAGGCGCGCTCTGCCCTCTTGCCAACGGTGAATGCGAGCGGCGGGTTTGCTGCATCGACGCTGCTAGAAGATCTGGACGATATCAATGACAGCTCTAATAGCGCCTTGTCTTTCTTCTGGGACCCAGACATTTTTGGGGTGCGGCGCGCCAATGTTCGCCAAGCCCAAGCCGCCGAACGCGCACAACAGGCTGTTGCATTCAATATCCGCCAGCAAGTCCTCGCATCCGTAGCTCAGCTTTATATCTCGATCATCCAATCGCAGCAGCAATTGGAACTGGCACGAACAAATCTCGGCTTTCTGGAAGAACGCTTTCGTATCTCCGAAGCACAGTTTGCCGCTGGGGCGATTGGCGGCGATGAACTCAGCTTTGCCGAGGCGACATTTCAGTCCTCGCTTGCCGGTTTTCGTAATCAGGAATTGGCCACACGTCTGACCCGGCGCGCATTGTCTTTATTGCTGGGCGACTATGGCGATGATGATTTGGCGGTGGCCGATCAATTACCGCTGGCGATTAACTTGCCTGAACACGGCCTGCCCGCAAATGTGCTGGCGAGCCGCCCGGATGTGCAATTGGCATGGGCGCAGATTGAAATCGCGATCCAGGGACTTGAAATTACCGTGCGCGATGACTGGCCGACCTTGACACTGAACGGCTCGATTGGCGGCGGCGGGCCTAGCCTAGGCGATATTTTTGAACCCTCCTCCTATGTCGCTGCTTTGGCAGCAAACCTTGTCGGAAACGTCTTCGATGCCGGACTGAAAAAGTCGCAGGTGGCGGCTGCCCGGTTGAACACCGTCAATGCGCTCTTGAATTATGAAGAGACGCTACGCGCGGCAAAGGCTGAGATTGAAAACATCTATGATCAGGATAGCGTTTCAAAGAACGCACTCGCCGCCCAGCGCGATGCTTCAAAGGCTGGCGATGAAGCGCTGCGATTGGCGCAAATCCGCTTTGACCTTGGCGAGAGCGACCTGTTGAGCGTCTTGCAAGTCCAGCAAACCGTGAACGGGATCAATGCCGCGCGGATCAATGCCGAAGCATCGCTTTTGGGTAATCAGATTGACGCTTATTTGGCTGCAGGCGGGGATTTAACCGGGCCGGAGCCCGAACCGACTGGCTAAGCCGCCGCAAAAAGAATTGCGCGAGCGGGCAAAAACTGGCTATGGCTTAAAACACCCAACCCCCAAGAGGTGCCCACTGTGACACGCGAGACTGGCCGCGAAATTATTGATGCTGAGATGCGCGGTCTTGCGGCTGTGCGCGATGGATTGGGCGCTGCCTTTGAAGAGGCCGTGGATGCCATTTTAAAAGCTGAGCGGCATGTGATTGTAACCGGCGTTGGAAAGTCAGGTCATATCGGCGCAAAAATCGCCTCGACACTTGCTTCGACTGGTACGCCCTCTTTCTTTATGCATCCGGGTGAAGCCAGCCATGGCGATCTCGGCATGGTGACATCTGGTTCGGTGGTCATCGCGATTTCCAGATCAGGCGAATCTCGTGAGCTGCGCGATGTCTTGATTTATGCCGATAAGATTGGCCTGCGGGTCATCGGTATTACGCAAAATGACAATTCTACGCTGGCAAGATTATCGTCCACAGTGCTGATCCTGCCAAGCATGCCGGAGGCCGATCCGAACAATCTGGCCCCGTCTGTTTCGACAACGGCGACTTTGGCGCTGGGAGATGCACTCGCGCTGACGGTTATGTATGAGCGCGGCTTTTCCAAAGAAGAGTTTGGCGCACGCCACCCCGGCGGCGCACTCGGCCTGCAAAGCTTAAAAGTATCCGACTGGCTGGTGCGCCACCCGGATAGTGCGCCGCTTGTCCAAGTCGATGCAGATTTGAAGACGGTTATCTCCGAAATTGCGAGCGGCCAGATGGGGTGTGTCGGCGTTTATGGCGCTGAGGGAACTTATGTCGGCATTATAACCGATGGCGATTTACGCCGCGCGCTTGATGGCGATGTGTATACCAAGCGCGCCATTGATATTATGACCCCGGCTGAAAACTCAACAAGTCTGACCCGCAATATGCGTCTTGCAGACGTGGTGGCGCTGATGCGCGAAAAACGCATTTCGAACGGGTTTGTTCTGGCAGATGGCAAACCGATCGGCGCGATCCACATGAAGGATCTGTTAGCCGAAGGCTATGTCTAGCTCTTGCCCTGCGCTTTGGCTTTCGCCAGCACTTAGTCTTTTGTAAGACCGGAGTCTTTTAGCACTTTCCAAGCCTTGATAACGCGCTGCAACTTATCTTCCGAGGAGCGATCCCCCTGATTGGAGTCCGGGTGGAAGCGACGGACATATTCGCCGTAACGCGCGCGGATGTCGGCCGGGCTTGCATCTTTTGGCAGATCCAGCTCAACAAGTGCTTTGAGTTCCAGTCGTGTACGCCCGCGCTGGTGTGCGCGTCTGGCTCCGGCCACGCCGTCTTCAAACATTTCCCGGCCACGCCAGTTCTTCGGGTCGAGCTTAGCGGCTGCCTTCTTTCCGCTGACCGGGCCTGTACCCACTTTCCAAGTTTGCTTATGGCCATGACGGGCAGCTTCGTTGAAGTCTTTCACCTCATCATCGCTCATGCCGTCAAAGAAGTTCCAGCTTTTATTGTAAGCGGCTGCATGACGCTTGCAAAAATATTTGTGGCCGCCGCCATGTTTGGGAGATTTATGCTCGCCCGCAAGGTCGCACCCTTTGTGCTCGCACTCACGGGTTTCCTGCGCTTTCCGGCGAGACTTATCGCTTTCTGGCGGCTTG
>CAZXTI010000052.1:0-9080 GCA_964643565.1 uncultured Hyphomonas sp.
AGCGCTTGCGATGTCGTCAATGTGTAGGGTGAAGGTGAGGCCATCTGTGAGCGCGATCTGTTGGACGCCGCGTGCGCGTTCGGGCCAACGCGCGATGAGGGTCTTGCTGAACTCTGCCAGTTCCGGCCAGCGGGACAAGGCGCGCGCCGCATCCGTGGCTGTCATCGGGAAGCCCTCAAAGCTGACAAAGTTCAGGCGCGCTGTTGGTGAGGGGCGATGGGTGCGCCACATCTGCCAGAGTGCGAGGAGGTTCAGCCCTGTTCCAAAGCCAAGCTCGGCGACGGTGAAATTTTCGCGCCCGCTCCAGCGTTCCGGCAGGCCGCAGGCTGCAAGATATACGGCGCGCGTTTCTTCCAGCCCGTTCTCTGCCGAATAGTAGACATCGTCCATGGCGGCGGCGACCGGCGTTCCGTCGGGTTTCCAGTCCAAATCTGGCAAGGGAGGCAAGCGGGGCGTGGTCATGCCCGCGTGGATAAACGAGATCGGGGACGCTGGCCAGAGACGCGAGAAACGTGTATGCGCTCGGAGCATGAGCGCGCCGTTTTGGGAAACCACGAAACTTGAAGATATGAGCCCCGAACAATGGGAGGCGATCTGTGATGGCTGCGCAAAATGTTGCTTATTGAAGCTGGAGGATGAGGAGAGCGGCGACATTGCTTATACGCGCCTGCATTGCAAGCTGCTTGATAGCCAGACCTGCCGATGTTCAGACTATCCCGACCGGAAGAAATACGTTCCCGATTGTGTGATCCTGACGCCGAAATCTGTGGCTGAACTGAAATGGATGCCGAAAACATGTGCTTATAAAGTGCTCTATGAGGGAGGGCAGTTGCCGGATTGGCATCATCTCATTTCAGGGAACCGGGATGCGGTCCATAGCGAGGGGCACTCCATAAAGGGAAGAACCGTCTCCGAAGAGACGGTTCTTGAGGAGAGCCAGATTGACTGGATCGTGGATTGGGAGGGGAACCCGCCCTAGGGTTTGGCCTATTCCTCGTCCGTTTCGATTACGACTTTCACTTTCTGGCTACCCGTGCCGAGGTGCAGATTTTCAAGGCGCTCGCGAACTTCTTCAAGCCGCTCTGCGGATAGTTCTGAGCTTTCACGCAGTTGGGCGATAATGGCATCCGCGTCCAGACCTTCAATGTTCCCACATTCGATATTTTCGGAGCGGGTTTCTGTTCCTGTCTCATCATCTTTTTCGACGATGATGGTTCGGATTTGTGCGCCCTCATCGCAGTCATGTTCTACGCCGTCTGTGTTCCAAGTGATGCCGCCAGCCACGGCTTGGGCGCGTTTTTCGATGAAATGCGTTTGCACTTCGATTTGCGCTTCTCGCTGTTTGCCCCAAGCGGTGAGGCGTTTTTCAAAATCCTCAGCCAAAGCTTGCATCTTTTCAGAATTTGCAGCCGGGTCTTGTGCGAGACGGCGCATTTCCTTGGCGAAGGCGGCTGAATCCGGGCGTTCATTTCCCTCGTCACCGATGTACAAGACACGCCCGGTGTGGAATGTGGTTGGGTCAGCGCCTTGCTGGATACGAATGGTGCGGATGCCGGCATCATTTGCTTCCAGATATTGAGCGATCTCTTCGGGGCTCAGTTCCTTTCCGTTCAGAACAATGCTGACATTGCCATCGTCATCATTGATGAAAACGGATTCAGTGTCCGTCGCGGTGATTATGGTTTCGACCTTTTGTGTGCCTGTGGCTTCTTGCGCCGTTGAGCTTGCGCACGCTGAGGCGATCAGAGCCGCGGCGCCGATGGTGGTGGCTAACAAGGAACCAGTTGTGCGTTTGCGTGCAGATGGTAGTGGGTTGGTCATGGTTTTTAACCTTTCATGTAAAGCATGATTGAGGGGTAGGTGTGCGGATAGGACTGGGCGTGTTCGCAGACGAGATATGCGTGCCGTTTTGATCAGTGTTGCGCCATAGGCTTGCGGGCAAGTTCGCCCAAGGGTGAGGACATCGGCGTCGCATGCCGCTTCTTGATCCGTTCGGAAAGTTTTTTGTGCGACCCATGCGAGTGGATTTATCCACTGCGCTGCAACAGCAATCACCGCCAGATGCAGCCCCCACAAATCTCCGCGCTTAATATGCATCAGTTCATGCGTTAGGGCTGTACGTTGTTCTTCATATGTGTAATCGCGCTCAAACGTGTCAGGCAGGAAAATGGTCGGACGTAAAAGCCCGGCCACGGCGGGGCCTTCACATGCCGGGTTCAAGCATAGGTCAATATGCTTAGCGTTCAGAGTGAGGTCTGACCGTAAATCGCTGGCGAGCTTTAAGAGCTGCGGGGAGACGGGTCGGCTGCCTTTGCGCATATCTGCGGTGAAGGCGTTTTGGCGCATATAGAAAATAACCAAGACGCAGAACGCACCGACTGCCCAAAGGCTGAACAAGACCGGAGCCATCATATCGAGTAGCAGTGATGGCGAGGCCCAGGTCGGCGGAGTAGCCGCTGCAAAATTATCACCAGATATAAATTGCAGGGTGTGAATGATTTCGGCTTCACTGCTGGCTGGAATTGGTGTTGCAGGATTTTGATTACCACGTTGGAAAAAACCAAACAGCGTCCAGTTGGCAGGCATGGGCGGCAGGATAAGCCGAAGCAGGGGAATGGCCCAAAGTGCATAAGCGGCTTGCGCACCGAAACGTCTTGCAACAGGGCGGCGCATTAGCAGGACCAGACATGTCAGCACGGACACGGCAAGCGTTGTTTGCGCAAAATATAAGGCGAGCGGGCTGAGTGTCATTTTCTTAAGCCCTCTAATAGTTTTTCCAGTTCGGCAATATCTTCATCGGAGAGCCCCCGGCTGTCGGCAAGGTGGGCGACAAGAGGCGCCGCGCGGCCTGAGAAGATGCGGTCGACAAATTGGCCAGCAGCTTTTGTTTTGTAATCTGTTTCAGAGATGACGGTGTGATAGCGGAACCGGCGTCCGTCCGCTTCGGTTCTCAGAGCGCCTTTTTCGACAAGACGCGCGAGCAGTGTTTTCACTGTGCGCAAGGTCCAGTCTTTTTTGTCTGAGACACGCGCATGCACATTGGTCGCTGTTTGCGCATTGTCCTGCCAAAGCACCTTCATAATATCGAGTTCAGCGCGGCTAATTTTTAACATAGCGGTCAAGCCTCTTTGTAACTACATTTGTAGTCATATATGTCGACTACAAATGTGGTCAATACCTATTTTGTGACTCTTCTGTAAGAAATGCTCAGATCAGTGTGTTTCTGGCTTAACCGTGATCGCTGTGATCTGATTACGTGTCCGGCGCAAAATATCGAAACGATAGCCATGGAAGGAGAACCGTCTGCCAACTTCGGGGATGGTTTGCGCTTCATGGATCACAAGGCCTGCGACGGTCACCGCTTCTTCGTCTGGCAGGGACCAGCCAAGTGCGCGGTTTAAGTCGCGAATAGTCACCCAGCCATCAATATTGGCCGAGCCATCAGCTTGTGGACGGACACCCTGAACGGGAATATCGTGCTCATCGCGGATGTCGCCAACAATCTCCTCCAATATGTCTTCCAAGGTGATCAACCCTTGCAGTGCGCCATACTCGTCGACGACGAGGGCGAAATGGTTTCGCTTGGTCATGAATGCATCAAGCTGGTCGAGGACGGGTGTCGTTTCCGGGACGAACCAAGGGTCGCGTAACAAGCCATTTAAATCGAGTTGATTTAATTCCCCGCGATGGGGCGCGACGGCGCGTAGCAAATCCTTTGCGTGCAGGATGCCAATAATTTCCTCGCGTTCACCGCGATAGAGCGGAATACGCGTATGTGCGCTGGAGAGGGCTTTCATGACGAGGTCGCGCGTGGTCAATTCAGAATCCAGCATTGCTATATTCTTGCGATGGATCATAACTTCTGAGACGGCTAGGTCTTTTAGATCAAGTGCGCCCAGAAGCCGGTGTCGGTCTGCTTCATCTACGCTGCCTTCTGAGGCATGTAATGAGATTGCGCCGCGGATCTCTTCATCGGCGGTCATGTCTTCAGGCGGCTTAACGCCAAACAGGCGCAAGGTCGCATTCACCACAAGCTGGATCATGGACACAAACCAACCCAACAGGACAACCAATGCCGCAATCGGGCGCGAGACAGTCATGGCCATTTTATCTGGCCTTGTGATAGCATATGTTTTGGGGAGCACTTCGGCAAAAACAAGCACAAGGACCGTCATTGCAGCCGTTGCGATCGCGAGCGATGCTGCACTGTTGCCAAACAGGTTCGTCACTAATGCTGTCATCAAAACAGACGCAAGGATATTAACGAGATTATTGCCCAGAAGAATGGTACCGATCAGGCTTTCGCGGTCCTCGATCAGCGTGTTGACGCGTTTGGCATCTGCGTCGCCATCTTGCTCTAGCTGGTGCATCCGTGCACGCGAGGCGGCCGTTAGCGCTGTTTCTGAACCGGAGAAAAAACCAGACAAGGCCAGCAGGAAGATAATTGCAATAATAGTGCTTATAATCATTGGGCGGATGTTTCTTCTGTTAGAAAATCAAATACGGTGTCAAGATTTGCGTCGGGCTGGATGAAGGCTTTGCCGATGCCGCGCGCGAGGATCAGCGGAACACGGTTGCTGCGCGCTTTTTTATCCTGCTTCATGAACGCAACTAGTTTGCTTGCAGGATAGGGGCCGCCGTCAAGGTTTGGGATGCGGGTTATAAGGCCAGACGCCGAGATGGCTTTACTTGCGCGATCAGCCTCCCCTTTCTCCATATATCCCATGCGGGCTGAATAGCGCAGCGCAAGGGCCATGCCGATGCCAACGGCTTCGCCGTGGAGAAGCTCTGGGCCAAATCGATTGGCTGCTTCAAGGGCGTGTCCGAATGTGTGGCCGAGATTGAGCAAAGCGCGCACACCGCCTTCGCGCTCATCTTGGGCGACGATGCGTGCCTTGGCTTCGCAAGACCGCGCCACCGCATTAATAATGGCATCCGGTTGCAAGGATAGAACATCCTTGCCGGATGCCTCTAGCGTGTCGAAGAATGGTGCGTCGTCAATCAAGCCATATTTAATGATCTCGGCAAAGCCTGCGCGTTTCTCACGCTCTGGCAGGGTTGCAAGAAGGTCGGTGTCAGCAAGGACTAGGACGGGTTGGTAGAATGTGCCAACCATGTTTTTGCCGTGCGCCGTGTTGATGGCCGTTTTGCCGCCAACGGAGCTATCTACCTGCGCCAGAAGCGTGGTGGGTATCTGGATGAATTTCATGCCACGCTTCATCAACGCAGCAGCCAGGCCGGTTAAGTCACCGATCACACCGCCGCCAAACGCGATGAGGACATCATCACGGTTTGCGCCCTGACCGATGAGCCAGCCGAGGAGAGCGTCCAACTCCGTAAGTGACTTTGTTTTTTCGCCTGCTGGAAGTGTGCGTGTGTTCACCTTGATGTTGGCTGCTGTGAGCGTGTTCTCCAGAGCCGATAAGTGTAGGCCAGCTAGGGTTTCATCTGTGACGATGTAGACGCGCGGCTGACTGAGAAAGGGGTCAATATGTTCTGCCGCAGCGCGAAGCAGCCCTGCGCCGATTTGGATATTATAATGGCGAGGTCCAAGGTCTACGTGAACAGTTTGTTGGTGCACAGAGTGTGTGTTTGGCATTTAGGGTGTCCAGCCTTGCACGGCGGCGATAATTTTTTGAACGGTTGTTGAGTGCGGTCCGTCCTCACTATTTACCACGAGGTCAGCTTTAGAATAGATCGGCTCGCGTTCCTGTAAAAGACGCGTAAGAACATTGCGCGCATCCGCGTTTTTTAGAAGAGGGCGGTGATTGCGCCGGTTCACGCGTTCCCAGAGCGTTTCAAGATCCGCATTCAGCCATACGGTTATGGCGCATTCGCGCAAGAGCTTTCGCGTGTTCGGGTCAAGATAGGCGCCGCCGCCCGTCGCGAGGATATGCGGCGGATTTTTCAAAAGACGTTCCAGAACGCGCCGCTCTCCACGGCGAAACTCTGACTCGCCATGCAAGGTGAAAATATCGGCAATTGAAAGGCCGGCGGCTTTTTCAATTTCATTGTCACTGTCAAAGAATTCGCGGTCTAGCGCGCTGGCAAGGCGGCGACCCACAGTTGACTTACCGGCACCCATCAGACCGACCAAAGCAATTGTTCGGGATTGAAAAGGGGGTGTCGAGCCCGCTGAATTTGCGTTAGGCTGAGTTTTTGCGTCCATTGATCTTTGTTTTGTCTTTGACAACAATCTATAGACTCAAACGCGATGCGGCAATGTTATGGCGCACAAATTTAGGGAGAGCGGTGATGCGCAAATGGTTCATATTTATCGGAATTTTGGCCATTCTGCTGATTGGCATAGGCATCTGGCTTGCGGGGCAGGCTGAAAAAGGCAAGCCGGAACCGTCAGAAATCCGCTTGGAGGTCGAAGATGTGCTCTAGTTTAGAGCGTTTCTGCGGCAAGGTTTCCAGATTTTGTCTGGTGATTCTTTCGGCAGGATTTTTTCTGACCGGGGCGACGTCTTCGCAAATTGCATCTGAAGGACTTGGCGAACTTGACCTTTGGGCGGTCAATTTTCTGGAAAATGATGAGCAGGCTCTCCCGGCGACATCTTGGACAGCTTCCGACGGCGAGACGCTTCTGGCGTTGACGCGGACTGCGCGCACGCGGCGTCTGTCTCCGGTAGAGCAGGTCTTGATGCGACGCCTTGTTTTATCGCCAGCAGACACGCCTGAGGGGGAGGGCAATGGTGCATTGTTGAGTGAGCGCGTCCGGTTGATGTTTCAGATTGGTGAGGCCTCCGCGGCCGCGCAATTGCTCCCGACCCTGCATACAGCGCCTGCGGGGTTGAACACTGAGGAGGTTGCGGTTGATCTGCAATTGGCGATTGGCCAGACAGATGCGGCATGCCTAAGCGGTGCAGGCGCGGGTAAAACCGGAGCGTTTTGGTCGAAATTGCGTGCGGTGTGTTTTGCCCTGGAGGATAATTTCGAGGAGGCCGAACTGGCAATGGAACTGGCCGAGGTGTCCAGCGGCAATGATGGCTGGTTTAGCCGTGCGATCTTTGCCGCCTCTGGCGCTTTAACGACGAAGCCGGAGGCGCGCTTTGATGATGGCCTATCTCTTGCGCTTTCGGCAAAGGCCGGATTAGAGCCATCGGTTAGAACAATTGCGAATTCGCGGCTTGACCTTGCTGCCGCGATTGCACGCCAAGATACGTTCAATCCGGCAATGCGTGTACAGGCCGCTGGTGTCGCCGCAGAAGCTGGCCTGCTCACGGGGGCAGAGCACCGCGCGCTCTATAAGGCTCTCGTCGAAAGCGATGGCTTTTCACCGCGCACCCAGCTTGAGGTCGCTTTGAAGGTGACACTGAGCGACGGCGCTGATCCCCTTGCAAAGGCCAGAGCGCTCAGGGCGGCCTTGCGCACCGCGCGCGGAAATGCGGCGCGCTACAGCGCTGTGGCGCGTTTGCTCCTACCCGATGTGAAGTCCATTCAGCCGAGCCAGCAGACCGAGCGCATGATGATGGACTTTGCCAGCGCGAGTCTTGCGGCCGGGGCGCCTGATGAGGCGGCGCGCTGGATGAGCAGCGCATCGGACGCGGACGGGGCGCTTTTTGAGCATAGCTGGCTGATTGGCGTCTTGGCGATGACAGGTGCCGAACAAGGCGATGCGGACCAAATGGCCGATGTCGCGCGCGTCCTAATCGCGCAAGGCAAAACGCGCGAGCAAAAACAGGCGGTCACGCGGCTCTTTGTCTTGTGGAACGCAGTTGGGATCGACTTACCTCATGATGCGCGCAACATGCTCGCTGGTCCGGCATTGAAGGCGCCGACGGTACAAAAGCTGCCTGCGTTTCTGACAACTTCCATTTCTGCAGCGGGGCGACAGCAGGCAGGCGCCGAGGCGGTTCTTCGCATACTGCGCGTGACCAATGGCGATGCTTATAAGCTGGCGGCAAATGATGTGAGTGCTTTAATTGGCGCGCTCACGGCGCTGGGGCAGTCCGATGCCGCGCGGATGCTGGCGCTTGAAGCGACTGGGTATTGGCGCACGTCTCTTTGACTCATATCTTGTTAAACCGCCTGCGTTAAACTGGCGGAATGAGTGATTTAACGCGTATTGAAGCCTTTCTGGAAATGATGTCAGCCGAACGCGGTGCGGCGCAAAACACGCTGGACGCTTATGCGCGTGATCTGCTGGATGCATCAGCGTTTTTGGGTGGGTCGCTTTGCGCGGCGATGCCCGGCGATATTTCAAGCTGGATGCAGGATTTGGCAACACGCGGCCTTGCCGCTTCGACAAGTGCGCGCCGGCTCTCTGCGGTCAAACGCTTCTTCCGGTTTCTGTTTGAAGAGGGCGACCGCAAGGATAATCCGACCTCTGGTCTTGATGGGCCAAAGCACACCCGTGATGTGCCTGATGTCCTTAGCCGCGAAGAGATGATGCGCCTGATTGAGGCGTGCGGCGAGGATGTGCGCCTGCGTTGTTTGGTGGAATGTCTATACGGTGCAGGCTTGCGTGTGAGTGAGCTGGTGTCATTAAAGCTTGGCGAACTACCGCGCCGCAAACGCGAACGCTGGATGACGAGCGATATTATTGTGCGCGGTAAGGGCGGCAAGGAGCGGCTGTGTCCGCTTGGCGGTCCGGCATTGGAGGCCATCGCGGATTGGCTGGCGGTACGCGAAGCGAGTTTGCCGAAGACGGCAGCGGCGCGCGCGCGTGCAGAAAAATATGTGTTTCCATCGCGTGGTAAGGATGGACATTTAACCCGCCGCCGCCTTGGTCAAATGCTTGAAGAGCTTTCAGCTCGTGCGATGATTGATGTGGCTAAAGTTCACCCCCATGCGTTGCGTCACGCCTATGCCACCCATCTCTTGCAGGGCGGGGCAGACTTGCGCAGCGTACAGACCTTGCTCGGTCATGCCGATATTTCCACCACGCAAATTTACACCCATGTCATCACTGATGAGCTGGCTGAATTGCTGGAAACGGCGCATCCGCTGGCGGGGTGAATATTCATCCTCAACAGACGAGCTGTTGCCTAATCATGCGCCGGGTGTATGAGGGGCGCTACTATAGGATTTATCGAAAGCGCACATGTCTAATTTTTCAATGGCAAGCTTTGCCA
>CAZXTI010000053.1:0-1134 GCA_964643565.1 uncultured Hyphomonas sp.
TCGCTGATGATCAATATTATCCTTATTCTGGGCGCGCTTTCTGCGATCGGGGCGACGCTGACCTTGCCAGGCATTGCCGGTATTATCCTGACGATTGGTATGGCGGTGGATGCGAACGTGCTCGTCTTCGAACGAATACGGGAAGAAACCCGGGCAGGGCGGGGCGCAATGAGCGCGGTTCAGGCTGGGTACGAGAAGGCTTTTGTGACGATCCTCGATGCCAACATTACAACATTCATTGCGGCCGCGATTTTGTATTTGCTGGGAACCGGACCTGTAAAAGGTTTCGCTGTGACCCTCGCATACGGAATCATAACTTCCGTGTTCACGGCTTTTGTCGTTACCCGCATGTTCACCGCGTTCTGGCTCAATCGGGCCAAACCCAAAAAGCTGAAGCTGTAGGACCAAGCTCATGTTTATGAAATACGTTCCAGACACGACAAAGCTCGGCTTCATGAAGCTGCGTATTCCGTCATTTGTTTTTTCAATGGCCGCGATTGTTGTTTCTATTTTTCTTATTAGCACGCAAAGCCTGAACTTCGGTATCGACTTTATTGGCGGTGCAACAATCGAAACGTCTAAGCCTGCCGGTGTTGAGGTTGAAAATGTCCGTTCATATCTAGGCGATCTCGGCCTCGGAGAGCTTACAATCAATGAAGCGACGGGGACCGGCCTCGGAGACGAATCCGTTTTCGTGATTAAGATTGCGACCCAGGATGCGAGCGGAGATGTTGACGAGGAGGCTGCAACTCAAATTGCGACTGATACGATTATCAACACGCTTGAAGAAAAATTCGGTATTCCAAAGAAAGACTTTCTGAAACAACGTGAAACGATTGGGCCGAAAGTATCTAGCGAATTGTTTACAGCAGGAATAACAGCGCTCACCGTGGCGCTCTTATTGATGCTCCTGTATATCTCGTTCCGGTTCCGTTGGCATTTTGCGCTCGGAGCCGTGGCAGCGCTTGTGCACGATGTTATCCTTACTATCGGTGTCTTCTCTGCCCTTCAACTTGAGTTTAACCTCTCCACCATCGCTGCATTGCTGACGATTGTCGGATATTCGATGAATGATACGGTGGTTGTGTTCGACCGCGTGCGTGAGGAAAACCGGAAGTATAAAAAGATGCCGAG
>CAZXTI010000053.1:1234-9000 GCA_964643565.1 uncultured Hyphomonas sp.
ACCGTGCAAGGCTTCTCCGCGCCTGATTAAACTCACTGGCTTCAGTACAAATAAAAAGCCCCGCAACGTAAAAACTGCGGGGCTTCTTGTTTGAAATCGTTCGACGCTATTCGCCTTTGCGATAGGCCAGCGGAAGGTCGCCGCCATCGCTGGTTAGATCCAAATACCGATCCCGAAGTTTGGTTTGGCGACTTTCCATAGCTTGCTCAACACCGTCGATAATGACGGTTGTTGGTGCAGAGGTCACGTCGAGCGGATCACCATCCCAGATTACGATGTCAGCGATTGCGCCGGAGGATAGGCGCCCCAGATCATTGTAACCAAAAATCTCAGCTGGCACCGAGGTGATCGCTTTGATCGCTTCTGCGGCGTCCAGACCATTGGCGACGGCATTGCCCGCGCTTTGTAATACGAGCCGAGTTTGGTGTGAGTCGCTACCCAAATGCGCGAAAGCCGTTTTTACGCCAGCTTCAATCAGCCTTTCAGCGTTGCGAGACGTTGCGCCCAATTGTTCAAAGCTTGCTGGTAGATTGTCGAATGGGTCCATAATCACTGGAATACCGGAGGCCGCGAGCTCGTCTGCGACGAGCCAACCTTCGGTCGCGCCGACAATTGCAAAATTGAGGCTAGATTTTTCTTCGCTAAATGCAATCAAGCGACGGATATCGCTCGCGCGGTGCAAGTTCACAAGAATGAGCTGTTCGCCATAGGCCGCCGCCTCCAGTGCTTGTGCGTCGGTCCGGTTGAGGACTGAACCTTCGGAGGTCGCTTCATAGCGTGTTGTGAATTCCAGAGCATCATCTAGAGCGGCGCGAAATGTGGTCCACGCGGCTGGTCTTGATCCGCCAGCGCGTTGGGCGCCGGATTCTCCCAGGGTTACATACATGAATGCACGTTCTTCTAGGATGGAGCCATCAGCGCCAGTTGTATTGGCGATGAAGCCTTGTCCGGCAAATAAGCTTTGACCGAAGCCGGGCGCAACCGCCATGCGAGTAACACCTTCAAGGCGGGTCACAGGGACGCTAGATGCCTTCGGATTGAAGCCGTCAGCCGCGTTGAGAGCTACTGAGAATTTGCTGTTTGCGGCGGAGGTGTCATTTGTGGAATCTTCAGCACCGACCTCCACAAGTCCAACCTTCGTGAATGGCGCGAAAATGCCGGGTGTGACCCAACTGCCTTTCGCGTCGATGACGTTTGAGCGTGCTGGTATTGCAAGACTGTCATCTCCTACGGCGGCAACTCTGTTATCGATGAGGATGACCACGCCATTTTCAATAGGTTCGTCATCTGTGCCTGTCCAGACGGTTCCGCCAGTGATGACGGTGGTTTGAGCTAATGCGGTGCTGGCAAAAAGAACAACGGCACTAATTCCAAATATCAATTTGAGTTTCATTTGCGATCTCCTTCGCCTGGCTGTCCGAGTTCGAAGTCGGTCACCGGTAGCAATGCATCATCATTCAGGTCATATAATTTTGCGCCATCAATGAAGACGTGCTCGGGTTTTGCGTAAACGCTGAAAGGGTCAGCGGTCCAAATAACGACATCTGCCGCCTTGCCGACCTCAAGAGAGCCGGTTCTCTCAAAAATGCCAAGTGATTTGGCTGGATTGGCTGACAGCCAGCTCCACGCGTCTGCTTTTGATATGTCTAAGCCGGCACGTTGGCCATCGCTCCACGCTTTCGCGGCTTCCTGGTTTAGGCGCTGGATGCCGACATCGCTGTCGGAGTGAACAATTGCACATGCATTTGCATTGTGAACGAGGGGAAGGTTTTCACGAACACCGTCATAGGCTTCCATTTTAAAGCCCCACCAGTCGGCCCAGATTGAGGCGCAGACATCGGCTTCTGCTAAACGATCCGCGATTTTGTAAGCTTCAACGCCGTGATGGAATGAAGTGACCTTGTAGCCAAACTCCTCGGCCATATCGAGCACCTGAACCATTTCATCGGCGCGGTAGCAGTGCATATGTACAAGAATGTCGCCTGCGAGTACGCCTGCGAGTGTGTCCAGCTCCAGATCGCGTCCGGGGGCGTCTCCGCCATCTTCGGCATACTTGTCCCATTTGCGCTTATATTCTTTCGCCTTGATCCAGCTTTGTCTGTAGCCAGCGAAATTACCCATCCGCGAACCGGGGGCTTGCCCGCGCCCGCCATAAACGCGTTTTGGATTTTCCCCGCATGCCATTTTCAGCGTGTAAGGGGCGTCCGGGAATTTCATGCCCTGAACTGTACGCGATAGGACGTTTTTAATCACGACACCGCGTCCACCAAAGAGGTTTGCGGAACCCGGCAAGATTTGCATCGAGGTGATGCCGCCTGCGAGCGCGCGCGTAAAGCCGGGGTCTTGGGGCCAAAGACCATGCTCAGCCCAGACTTCGGCTGTTACGGGTCCGGTGATCTCGTTGCCATCAGAATGTGCATTCACGCCGGGCGAGGCGTATACGCCGAGGTGAGAATGGTTATCGATAATACCCGGCGTAACCCATTTGCCGTCGGCATCAATCGTGACCGCGCCATCGGGGGCCTCTAAGCCTTCGCCGATTGCGCTAATATTGCCGTCCTGAAGGAGTAGGGAGCCGTTTTCAATCAATCCGCCTATGCCATCAAGAATGGTGGCGTTGGTAATCAGGACTGTGTCTGAAGCTCGCGGGATGTAGGTTGATGGATAGGGGTCCTTGCTGAAAGCGGCTTTATCGCTATCTGCATCTCCATCCTTATTCTTATTGTTATCGCCGAGGCCGCATGATGCCAAAGACATGGCGGCAGCCACAGCGACCAGAAATTTTAAAGGGCGTTTCATATTCTATGATCCTTCTGGCCGTGTTTATGATTGAATAAAACTGAGTGAACCTGTCTAGCAAGTCTTTTCCCCGATTATGCGAAGTGTAAAATAAGCCCCCAGTCTTGTGACTGAGGGCTTATCTAAATTTATGTCGCCCGAGATTAGTTCAGGGGATTCCCATCTGCATCGAGCTCAACAATATCGAAGCCAAGACCTTGAAGGTTTGGCAGGATGGTTTTTTTATCGCCAACAATGACAATCACCATCTCTTCAGCATTCAAATGTTTTGAAGCTAGCGCATTGATTTCATCTGCACTGATACCGTCCAATATCTCATTTTGCTCATCAACGAAGCTGCTTGGCAGATCATATGTGAGAATGTTTGAGATGAAGCCGAGCTTCTGGAATGGCGTTTCATATTGGCGTGCATCGCGCTGTCCGATCGCATTTTTTGTAAATGCCAACTCATCGGGCTTAATTCCGCCAGCGCGATAGGTCTTAATCTCTTTGAGGAACTCCGTTACTGAAGCGGCCGTAGAGTCTGTCCGAACGCCCGCAGCGGCCGTATAGCTCCCGCGAGACTTGCTCCCGTTAAATCCGGATCTTGCGCCATATGAGTAGCCTTTGTCTTCGCGCAAATTGAGGTTGATGCGGCTGTTGAATGCGCCGCCAAGCACATAGTTCATTAAGCCTGCACGGTAGTATTCGCCGGTTGCATCATAAGGAAGCGCGCGCTTGCCAATTCGGATTTGCGATTGTGCAGCACCTTTTTTATCAACGAGATAGAGCGTGTTCTTCGCCAGTTCTGGGAAGGCCTGAACGCTTGGTTGCTCAACAGGTTTTGCTTCCCACTCAGCTAAACGCGACAGCTTGGACTTCAAGCTGGCCTCAGGAAGATCGCTAACCGCAACAACCGAGACAACAGAAGCGGTGTAATTTGCCGCATAGAAGTCCTTAATATCATTAAGGGTCATTGTTCTGATTGTGTCCACAGTGCCGTTGTTTGGATAGGCAAATGCGTTGTCAGTGCCGTAGAGAATTTTGTTGTAAACCTCTCCGGCGGTTTGTGCTGGCTGCGTCTTGGATTGTCTAATCGCTTGTATGCGTTGGTTCTTCACCCGCGCAAAATCGGCAGGCTTGAAGCCAGGTTGGAATAGACGTTCCATGGCAATCTCAAGCGCTTCATCAAGTTTGTCCGTTAAAGAACGAACTGTGATGATTGTGAAATCGTCACCTGAACCAATATTTATCCGTGACCCGATTTTAGCCAGGCGGTTGGATAGTTCTTCATTGGTCGATATCGCTGTGGATTCTTGCAACATCGCAGCAGTCATTGACGCAACGCCGAGCTTATCAAGCGCCTCGTTGCTTTGGCCAATTTCAATTCTGATCTGAAGGGCTGTCGTTGGCGTTTCAGTATTTGCCGCGCCAAGAACTTCGATCCCATTTGATAGGGAGCTACGCCATGTATCTGGAACTTTGATCGATAGATCGACGTTTGACGCTGCAGGTTGAGCAGAGCGATCAAATGTATCGACCGCGTTGCGCAACTCTAATCCTTCTGCGCCCGGCGAATTAGGAATTGTGCGCTCATAACGCTGCCATGTGTCTTGCTTGGCAATCTTGTCCAACTGTCCGCGCGGAACGATTGACATAAGAACCGCAGGCTTGCCTTTGATATAGGCATCATAAACACGCTGAACGTCTGCCTTGGTCACGTTTTCATATGCGGCAAGATTTTCACCGATATAGTTCGCATCATTGGCAAAGGTTTCATAAGCAGCGAGCTGGCTAACTTTTCCAGCGACACTTTCCAAGCCAAAAACGAGGTTTGAAATAATGCCAGCTTTCACGCGGGCAAGGTCATCATCTTGCACGCCGCGTTCTTCAAATTCTTCCAAAGAGGCGCGTACGATTGCGTCAACCTCGGCAAGGGTTTTATCGCCCGACAAATTGGAGAGTGAGAAAAGCTGCATTTCGCATGAGAGTTCGCGGCAACGATGGAAGCCGCCCGCGCGCACAGAGGTGCCATCCTTTACAAGGTTTTTGTAAAGTAATGAGGTGCGACCCTGTCCAAGAATAGAAGCAAGCACATCAAGCGGTGCTTCGTCAGGGTGGCGCGAATGGACGGTTGGCCAGACGACATCAAATCTTGCTAGCCGGACATTGTCCTCAAGCGAAATATAACGATCCGCATCGAGCGAAACCGGTGTGTAGACTGGATCGTCAACGGCAGGGCCGCGTGGGATCGATCCGAAATATTTTGCGACTTGTTCCAGGGTCTCGCGCTCATCAATGCGCCCGCCAATGGTCAATACCGCATTGTTTGGCCCGTACCAGCGTAGGAAAAACCGTTTCAGATCATCAAGGTCTGCACGGTCCAAATCTTCCAAATAACCGATGGTAGACCAGGAATAGGGATGTCCTTCCGGGAACATAGCTTCCCCAAGTCTTTCAAAGAGCAAGCCATAAGGGGCGTTATCGACGCGCTGACCGCGTTCATTCTTAACCGTCTCGCGTTGAACTTCGAACTTCTCTTGGGTTACGGCATTTAGCAGGAAGCCCATCCGGTCGGCCTCAAGCCATAGCATTTTCTCAAGCTGGTTTGCTGGGGCAGTTTCAAAATAATTGGTGCGATCAGAGTTGGTTGTACCGTTAAGCGTGCCACCGGCTTCAGAAATGATCTTAAAGTGTTCTTCATCAGCGACGTTCTCCGAGCCTTGGAACATCATATGCTCAAAGAAGTGAGCAAAGCCTGATTTTCCGACATCTTCTCGCCCAGAGCCAACTTCATAGGTTACGTCGACATGGACAATTGGGTCAGAATTATCCTCATGTAGTATCACGGTTAGCCCGTTAGGAAGGCGGTACTTCTTGTAGGGAATAATGATGGAGTCGCCGGAGGCCTTAACGGTTTCAACCAGTTCAAACCCGCCGGGCAAACCGGTCGAGTTGGTTGCACCATTATTCGCTGGTGCATCGGAAGCGCCGCCGCACGCTGCGACGAGCATGGCTAAGCCAGCGCCGATAATCAGAGATTTACGCATTCAAAAATCCTCTTTGCTTATCGTTGGATTGCCAACGAATTTAGTATGCGTTTTAAAACGTATCGTTGGATTTACTAGTGCCGGCTGGACTTTTTTGTCGATTATCGATCAATTTTTTGACAACACCCGGCGTTGTCGTGGTCGATTTTCAGACAAGAAGCGCCACCATAAATGCCTACTTGCCTGCCAATAGGCGCGCGGCTCTATCTGCATAATATGTGATAATGCCTGATGCGCCTGCGCGTTTGAAGCACATCAATGCTTCCATCATGACGCGCTCGCCGTCGATCCAACCATTTTCTGCGGCAGCCATTATTTGCGCATACTCGCCAGAAACCTGAAACGCCATGGTTGGGACACCGAACGTATCTGAAACGCGATGCACAATATCCAGATATGGCAACCCCGGTTTGACCATAACCATGTCAGCACCTTCAGCCAGATCCTGAGCGACTTCGCGTAAGGCCTCTTCGGTATTTGCCGGATCTTGTTGATAGGTTCGCTTGTCGCCTTTGAGGGCTGTGGCCGACCCGATAGCATCGCGATAAGGTCCGTAAAATCCACTGGCATATTTTGCGGCATATGACAGGATCAGCGTGTTTGTGAACCCATTCGCTTCGAGCGCGCTGCGTATAGCTCCGATACGGCCGTCCATCATGTCCGATGGAGCGATTACATCTGCACCCGCGCGCACTTGTACGAGCGCTTGCTGAACGAGCATATCGACGGTTTCGTCATTCAGGACATAGCCGGTGTCATCAATCAATCCGTCATGCCCATGGCTGGTGAAGGGGTCAAGCGCGACATCGCAAATGATCCCGACATTCGGCGCGGCAGTTTTCATGGCCTTAATTACACTTGGCACCAATCCATCTGGGTTGAGGCTTTCAGAGCCTTTCGCATCTTTTTTCGACGGATCAATATGCGGAAAGATAGCAATCGCCGGTATTGAAAGATCTTGCGCGATTTTTGCAGCTTTTGCGGCTTCTTCTACATTTAATCGATCGATGCCCGGCATGCTGTCGATGGGTATCCGCGGGGTGTCTCCATCATGGACAATAAGGCTCCAAATGAGATCAGCAGGGGACAATACCGTTTCAGCCGTCAAAGACCGCACCCACGGTGCCTGTCTCAGTCGGCGCAAGCGTGTTGCGGGATATTGCGAAGTATAAGTTCCAGACATCATGATGAAGGTGTGCCATCGCTTGCGGAGTTTGTCATCTGTTCGCCGCGTGATTTGCGTTTGGCCAAAAGGGGGCGCCGCACGCTACGTTGCATAAAGCACCTTTGAGAAACGTCCATTGTTTCAGATTGCGCAGCTTCGATTTCGAGCATCCATTCGGCCATATTTCGGCGGGCAATCTCCTTAAAGCCCACGCGGCGATAGAAGGGACCATTCCATTTCACATCACGAAAAGTAGAGAGTGTGACGGAGGTGCATTCATTATCGATCGCCTTTTGGTATACCGCGCGCAGTAACGCTGTTCCAAGCCCCTTGCGTCCATGCGCTGGGTCGACGGATATTTGATCCAGATATAATGTGTTTTCGATCGGTTGGATGAGCGCAAACCCGACTGGTCCGGCCTCATCGGCAACAATAATCATGTGTTTTAAATCGATTGCCTCAGCCAGAATATCAGCAGGAATACTCTCTGGGATCGCCGCCATATCTGGTATCAGACCTGTCGAACGGAACATTTCAGATGCAGCCCTATCGGCAGCAATCAAGGCAGGAATATCCAGTTGTTCGGCAAGCCGTATCGTATATCCGTCTGCAAGTTTCGACATTGTCAGTTGCTTCCAGCATTATCGGGGCTGATCAATTACCGGTCCCTGGCAGCCATTTCAAGCCAGTTCCTCAACAAAGTATGGCCATGTTCGGTCAGTATACTCTCTGGATGGAATTGCATACCAAAGATAGGTTGCGTCTTGTGGCGC
>CAZXTI010000054.1:0-3281 GCA_964643565.1 uncultured Hyphomonas sp.
GCACAATGGTTCGTGTACTGAGCTGGTATGACAATGAGTGGGGCTTTGCCACGCGCATGTCAGACACCGCGCTGGAGCTGGCAAAACATATCTAAACGCATCGGATTAAGCCCGCCTTCACTGGCGGGCTTTTCTTTGGGATCGGGGGATCTACCAATGACGTCGCAAGATTGGGGCACAATGGACTGGCTGGCAGATGACCAGACCAGCGCAGGCATCGGTCTTTCACTTGCGCGCATGACAGTCCGCCCGGGCAAAACCAGCCCTGCCCATCGCCATCCCAATTGCAATGAAGTGATCCATGTCCTTGCAGGCCAGATCGATCAGCGCCCCGGCGATGACTGGGAGACATTCAACACTGGCGAAACCTGCCTTGTGAAAGCCGGTCAAATTCATCAGTCGCGCTGCAAAAGCACTATTCCAGCCGTGATGATAATCGCCTATTCCGATGGCACGCGAATCTATGAAGAAGTAAATATATGACCCAATTCAAACGCATCGCAGATGCCGGAGACCTGACAGGCAAAACCGCGCTTGTTCGCGTCGACTTTAACGTCCCCATGGACGGCGATAAGGTGAGCGATGACACCCGCCTGCGCGCAGCATTGCCAACCGTCAACGCGCTTGTTGCAGGCGGCGCGAAAGTCGCTTTGATGGCGCATTTTGGTCGTCCTAAGGGAAAAATCGTGCCGGAAATGAGCTTAAAGCCCGTTGCTGAGGCGTTTTCAAAAGTGCTCGGCGCGCCGGTCAGCTTTGCTGAAAATGGGACACTGGGCGCTGAATGTCAGAACATGATCAACAGCCATAAGCCCGGCGATGTCATCCTCCTTGAAAATATCCGCTTCCTACCCGGCGAAGAAAAAAATGATCCGGCCACAGCCGTCGATATGGCCAAGCTTGCCGATATCTACGTCAATGACGCCTTCTCTGCGGCCCACCGCGCCCATGCTTCAACCGCTGGCATTGCCCGGCACCTGCCCGCTTATGCTGGCCTCTCCATGGAACGCGAGCTTGATGCGCTAAACGCAGCGCTCGGCGCGCCGCAGCGCCCGGTGATGGCCGTTGTCGGCGGCGCGAAAGTCTCGTCCAAAATTGATCTGTTGAAGAACCTCGTATCCAAGGTTGATGCGCTGGTCATCGGCGGCGGCATGGCCAACACATTCCTCGCTGCACGCGGACACAATGTTGGCGCTTCCCTTTGCGAGCATGACCTTGCCGACACAGCAAAACAAATCGAAGCCAATGCCAAAGCCGCCGGATGCGACATCATCCTGCCGCTCGATCTCGTCGTCGCCAAGGAGTTTGCCGCCAATGCAGACAATCGCCTCTGCGGGCTGAACGAGGTTGCAGCAGATGAAATGATCCTCGACGCTGGCCCGCAAACCGTTGGCGCGCTGATCTCTGTGATGAATGCCTCCAAAACGCTCGTCTGGAACGGCCCGCTCGGCGCATTTGAGATGACACCCTTCGACCGGGCAACCGTTGCAGCTGCCAAAGCAGCGGGCGAATACGCCAAAGCTGGCAAGCTAATCGCCGTTGCAGGCGGCGGCGATACGGTCGCCGCGCTCAATCATGCCGGGGCAAGTACAGATTTTACCTTCATATCCACCGCTGGCGGCGCGTTTCTTGAATGGATGGAGGGCAAACCGCTACCCGGCGTTGAAGCGCTGAAACAAACTTGATAATCACAACACTTAAAATAACCGAGGGTCCGAAATGACAAACGCTCAAATGACAGAAAAAATCTCTTCCGGCGACGGCTTCATTGCCGCCCTTGATCAGTCCGGCGGATCGACCCCGAAAGCCTTGGGGCTTTACGGCGTTAAAGAAGACGCATGGAACAGCGAAGAAGAAATGTTCGAAATGGTCCACGAAATGCGTGCGCGCATTATCAAAGACCGCTGCTTTAATGGCGAGAAAGTCCTCGGCGCGATCCTGTTCGAGCGCACAATGGACAGCGACATCGACGGCGTGCCAACCGCGCAATATCTTTGGGAACACTGCCAAGTTGTCCCCTTCCTCAAAGTCGACAAAGGACTGGCCGCATCTGAAAATGGTGCAAAGGTCATGAACCCCATGCCAGATTTAGACGCCATGCTGGAAAAGGCTGTCAGCAAAGGCATTTTCGGCACCAAGATGCGCTCTGTCATCGATGCTGCAAACCCGGCAGGTATCAGCGCAGTGGTCGCCCAACAATTCGAGGTCGGCAAACAAATTCTCGGCCATGGTCTTGTGCCAATCATCGAGCCAGAGGTGACCATCACAATCGAAGACAAGGCTGAAGCCGAAGCCCTGCTCCTCGCCGAAATTGCAAAGCAACTCGATAATGTACCCGCTGATAAGCAAGTCATGCTGAAGCTAACTCTGCCAGAAACGGCAAACCTCTATAAGCCGCTTGTTGACCACCCACGCGTCATGCGCGTTGTCGCCCTGTCAGGCGGTTATAGCCGCGAAGAAGCCAATCGCCGCCTCGCCATGAATACAGGCATGATTGCCAGCTTCTCACGCGCGCTCAGCGAAGGGCTATCAGTGCATCAATCTGATGAAGAGTTCTGCAACACGCTCGGCTCCTCTATCGATGCCATCTGCGAAGCCTCCTGCGCGGGATAAGCACTGGAAAAATCCCGCCGCGCACCAAGGCTTGACCCGGCACGGCACGCCAGCTAGGGCCTGCTGACATGAGCACAACCGACGATATTCCGCCGCGCCCGCCAACTGCGCTATACCTCATCACCCCGCCCCGGCTGGAGGATGAGGCTGCCTTTATCAGCATGCTGAAAGATGTGCTCGCCGCAGGCAAAACCGCCGCGCTGCAACTACGCTTCAAGCTAGCTGATGACACCGCCATAGATAAAGACACGACACGGCGCATCGCCAATGCGATTATGCCAGATGCGCAGGCGGCTGAGACGGCGGTTTTCGTCAATGATGATGTCGAGCTTGCCGTTGAGCTTGGCGCAGATGGTGTTCACCTTGGCCGCCAGGACATGCCCATCAAGCAAGCGCGCGCCCTCCTGCCCGATGATATGATTATCGGCGCAACCTGCCATGATAGCCGCCACCTTGCTATGCAGGCGGGCGAAGACGGCGCAGACTATGTGGCCTTCGGTGCCTTCTTCCCCACCGCCACGAAAGATGCCGCAACCACCGCCGCGCCGGATCTTCTGGAATGGTGGCAACACTTAATGGAAATCCCCTGCGTCGCAATCGGCGGCATCACCCTCGACAATGCCGCCCCGCTCATCACCGCTGGCGCAGACTTCCTCGCCGTCTCCGCAGGC
>CAZXTI010000054.1:3381-5955 GCA_964643565.1 uncultured Hyphomonas sp.
CCGCCTATTAGAAACGGAAAAGGAGTTTGCCATGGCCAAGATCAATGGAAACGAGATCAAACCGGGCAATGTTATCGAGCATCAGGGCAGCGTCTGGCGCGCCATGAAGACAAACTCGGTCAAACCCGGAAAAGGCGGCGCATTCAACCAAGTCGAATTGCGTAACCTGCTCAATGGCTCGAAACTCAATGAGCGCTTTCGCGCCTCTGAAACGGTTGAAAAAGTCCGCCTTGAACAAAGGGATTATCAGTTCCTGTTCGGCGACGATGACAGCTTCACTTTCATGAACACAGAAAACTTCGAACAGATCGAGCTACAGCGCGACTTTGTTGGCGATAATGGCGCCTATCTCACAGACGGCATGATGGTGGGCATCGAGTTTTACGAAGACACCCCGCTCGGCGTCGATGTGCCAGAGCAAGTCGTATTGGAAGTGCTGGAAACCGAACCCGTCGTAAAGGGCCAAACCTCCGCGAACAGCTTCAAGCCCGCCCAATGCACGGGCGATCTGCGCATCATGGTTCCGCCTTTTATCAATGTCGGCGAAAAAATCATTGTGCAGACCTCTGACAGCACATATCTGAAGCGTTCAGACTAAGCCACGCGACGCCACCCTCCCAGACGTCCGCACAAGAAAGCCTCCTAATGTCACGTCCATCACCTGTCGGCACTGTCATGATAAAAGCCGCGCGCGCTGCTGGCGCTTCGCTCTCGCGCGATTTCGCTGACGTTGAGCATTTGCAAGTCTCAAAAAAAGGCCCGGCTGACTTTGTCTCCAATGCGGATCACCGCGCCGAAGAGATCATCTATGAGCAGCTAAAAAAAGCGCGACCCGGCTATGGCTTCCTGATGGAAGAATCTGGCTTTGTCGAGGGAAGCGACAAAACCAATCGCTTTATCATTGACCCGCTCGATGGCACGTTGAACTTTCTCCACGGACAGCCGCACTATGCCGTTTCAATTGCGCTAGAGCGCGAGGGGAAACTGCTCACAGGTGTTGTCTATGACGTCGCCAAGAATGAAATCTTCTGGGCTGAAACCGGGCGCGGCTGCTGGCTGGAAAACCGCAAGCTCCGTGTCGCCGCGCGCACCAAGCCGGCCGAAGCATGTATCGCAACCGGAACCCCTTGGCTCGGCAAGTCGAAAGAGGCGCACACACAATTCTGGGCAGAGCTAGCCGCCATGACCCCGTCTGTTGCGGGTATCAGGCGCTACGGCTCCGCCGCACTCGACCTTGCCTATGTCGCAGCCGGACGCTTCGATGGATTTTGGGAACGCGGGCTAAAATCCTGGGACATCGCCGCTGGCATCGTCCTTGTGCGTGAGGCGGGCGGTATTGTGAGCGATCTGGACGGCGAAGATGTTCTCGAGACGGGGAATATTCTTGCCGCAAATATAGACCTGCACGCAAAACTTGAAACACTTTTGACAAAAGCCCCGTCTGTGACGACCGAGAGCTAGCCGCTTAAAAGCACGCAAAAACCCGTCAATATCTGCACATTTCATCCAGCAAGCTGCAATGGCCGATCTGCTAACTGCGGTAAGCACGCCACAGTTGCGATCACAACATCGCGCGCGACCTTCGTGCGACTTGACAAAAGCCGCCCCGCTAGCGACGGTCGCTGCAAAGGTAAGAAGCGGATAAAACAGCCTCAAATTAGCATAAATTCTAGGCATTTTTGCTAAGCGTATCCGCTTCCTATGACAAATAAATTCAAAGGAAGAGACCCGTTAGCTCATGAACAAACTCATCAAAACAGCCCTCAACAGCGCATCCGCAGGTGCCCTCATGCTCGGCCTCGCCGTCACCACTGCTTGCGCTCAGGAAGCCTCCGTCCCGATCGTTCAACCAGGCGCACCCGGCCAAAGCGGCAAAAGCCTCAGCGCCTCTGAAGCCAGCCAAATCGCAGATACCGCCTATTCTGATGATGATGTCTCCTTCATGCAGAATATGATCCCGCACCATGCACAAGCTGTTGAACTGGCTAATCTGGTAGAAGGACGCACCAATACGCCTGATCTGCTCGAGATTGCTGGACGTATCAAAGCCTCACAAGCGGATGAAATCGAATTCATGCAGGGCTGGCTTAAAGAACGCGGCGAAACGGCACCAAAAGTAGCAGGCGGCCACGCCGGACACGCTGGACATGGCGGTGGTCATGTCATGACCGAAGAAATGATGCTTATGATGGGCATGGCCTCTCAAGCCCAGATCACTGAGCTTTCAGAAGCTGAAGGGGTCGATTTCGACAGCCTCTTTTACACATTGATGATCCGCCACCATGAAGGCGCCGTCAACATGGTGGACGACCTGCACTCCCAGCCCGGTTCTGCCTATGATCCGGTCCTCTTTGATTTCACCAATGACATCGTCAATGACCAGACCGCCGAGATTAAACGCATGAACGGCTTGCTGGCTGGCCTGTCTCCAGACGCACGCGTCGGCCTAAAAGCGGGCTTTCGTGATGCTGGCGAAGCTGTCATGAATATGAAGCTGATTACCGCTCTGCCAAAACCAACAGGCTTCTTCGACCCTAAAAACCCAAGAGGTCTGCCGCCAATTATCGAGCCAGA
>CAZXTI010000054.1:6055-8990 GCA_964643565.1 uncultured Hyphomonas sp.
GGGCGCGATGGTAAGATCATCGTCTATAATTCAGGCACCTCAAGCGTGCGCGATGAAGAAGAGCTAGCTGGCTGCATTGGCGGGATCCCCGGCGATGATCGCACAGCCCTCTTCCGTATCGACGTGATTGAGATCCCTGTCGCTGATCCGTCCAAAGCACGCATTGTCGATAGCCCGGCTGTGTTCGCCGATGAAGAAACAGGCAACCTTGCTGGCCTCTGGAAAGGCGGCGATCATGGCGCGGACACCCAAACCTCGCGTCAAACCAATCAGTGCCACGATATTACAGTCTTCCCGGAAGCAAAAATTGCAGCCGGCGCCTGTTCTGGAAACGGTATCATTTTTGACATCTCCAACCCGCGTGAGCCAAAGCGCATCGACGCTGTGGTTGATAAGGGCTTTGCTTACTGGCACTCAGCCACGTTCAACAATGATGGCACCAAGGTTCTATTTACCGACGAATGGGGCGGCGGCGGACGTCCGCGTTGTCAGGCGTCAGACCCACAAGATTGGGGCGCTGATGCGATTTATGACATTATCGATGGGAAGCTGAAATTCCGCTCCTATTACAAACTCCCTGCGCCGCAGTCTGACAAGGAAAACTGCGTCGCGCACAACGGCGCTGTCGTGCCAGTACCGGGACGCGATATCTTTGTCCAAGCTTGGTATCAGGGCGGAATTTCGATCATGGACTTTACCGACTCTGCCAACCCGATCGAAATTGCTTATTTTGACCGCGGCCCCCTCCACGACGAGCGCATCGTTCTGGGCGGATACTGGTCAACATACTGGTATGACGGCAAAATCTACGGCACCGAAATTTCACGCGGCCTAGACATTCTGGAACTCGTTCCAAGCGAATATCTATCCGCAAATGAGATCGAAGCAGCCAAACTTGCCGATCAGGGCGCTGTGTTTAACCCACAGCAGCAATTCCCTGTCTCCTGGCCTGCCGAACCTGTTATCGCCATGGCTTATATCGATCAACTCGTACGCTCAGGCACAGTGTCTGACGATATGGTGACAAACATGGTCTCTTCATTGGGCGGCGCAGAAATCGCTCTGGAAAGCGGAACCAAAAATGGCACGCTCGCCAGCGAGTTAAGCCGGTTAGCACGCTCACTTGGTAGCAGCGATACCGAAGCCGCGCTTGGCAGCTCGCTCAGAGCGATTGCCGCGCGTTTAAATTAAGCGACTTAAAAAGTTCAAATCCTTAGCGCCGCCCGATTGAAAATTGGGCGGCGCTTTTTATTGTGTGACGGGGAAAAATTACGGCGCGTGGTTCCACCAAGCCAGATCGGAATATGCCCGCAAATCCAGTTCATGGGTCCAAGCTGACCGATGCTGCTCGGACAGGTGGAAATAAGTCTCCGCCATTTTCTCCGGTAAGAGAAGCCCGTCCTTCTCAAGCCCTTTGGCCTCGCGCAGTTTCTGGAACATGTCTTCGCCTAGCATCTTGCCGAGCGTATCGGGCGCATCAACCGCGCCATCAACGATAATATGCACCACATGGATGCCTTTAGACGCAAACTCTGCATTCAAGGTCTGGCAAAGCATGCGGCGTCCGGCCATCGCGGCTGCATGAGAATGCTGGCCGGCATTTCCGCGCACAGCAGCCGTTGCAGACGTCACGAGGATTGTGCCGTGTCCACGTTCTTCCATGTGCGGCATGACCGATCGGGCAAGGCGGAAAAGACCGAGGGTCGCCATGCGCCACCCCAATTCAAACGCTTTCAATGGTGTATCCTGCAAAGCCCGATTGCCAATCTGCGCACCCAAATTGAAGAGAACCGTCTCAATTGGCCCGACATTCGCCTCCACATCCGCAATAAGCGCCTCAATGGCATCATCCTGAACCGCGTTTAGTAATCGCCCGCTAGCTGTCCCGCCTTCAGCTTCAATTGCCGAGACAAGCGTTTGCAACCCCGCCTCATCGCTGCGCCGACACAAAACAGCGTGGTAGCCTTCGCGCGCAAATTTCTTCGCGACATTTCCGCCGATCCCAGCTCCCGCTCCAATGACGAGACAAACCTTTTGCATCGCACATCCTTTCCCTATCCGTCCTTAAATTGCGCAGCATTGGCCAGATGCGCGCGTGCAGCATAGCATAGCTTGCCTCATTGATCGTCTGATCGTTTGGTGCATAGAAAATGAAGCGGAATGAATAGCGATTGGGCGTGATCGATCTAAGCCCTAAGCGTGGTCTAATCGATCTCGCGGACCAAACGGAAACCGACCTCGCCAACTCGCGCGCCTTTGCGTTCAACCGTCACCGGTTCATAGGATAATTCCGTTCCATAAGACATCCATGAACCACCCTTGGTGATGTGCAAGTCCGTACCTTCAGGGCTGGATGTCCATTCGGCGACGTTTCCGATCATATCATAGAGACCGTTCTTATTTGCCGGGAATGATCTTACAGGCGCTGTCGCCTTGAAATCATCACTACATCTGGCCGATAGACGCTTTGTCAGCTCAACCGATAATGCAGCGTCGGCGCCATTGGTAAGCTCACACTGTTTTGATGTGCGCTGAGAAAAATCAACATGCCGCGATGCAGCCTGCTTCCACTCATCTATTGTTGGCAGCCTATATGTCTGTCCCGTCTTCTTGCTCAACCAAGCCGCATAGCTCTGAGCATCCTCAAGTGACACATATGTCACCGGATGCGTATCGGTCTGCTCGAACCCCGGATCGAAGGCATTACGGTTTCCAGCACCTGTTTGTGTGCTTAGCAAGCCGCCCGTCTCATCTATGAAAGCCCGATATTGTGACACGGTTGTCTCCGTCATCGCCATGGCAATCTGGCCCTTGCTGCCAGATATTGCTGGTAGGAAGAGCATATCCGGACAATCAGCACAGTCGCGAAACGGCTGACCGGCGGCAGGAAAAACGGCTGCTTTGGTATCAATAGTCTCGGCCAGTTTCTGCGGGC
>CAZXTI010000055.1:0-1758 GCA_964643565.1 uncultured Hyphomonas sp.
AAAATTGAAAAGGGTAGTCCCCCCGTCTAAGTGTCGGAAGGGCTGGGAGGGCCGCATCGACATATTGCGGGATAACAAAAAACAAAAGATAGGGCTTTCCGAAAGGCCCACAGCCTCACAGGCCATGATATGAAACTGACTTTAGAACGATCGAATTTACTCAATGCTTTGTCGCACGTCCAAAACGTTGTTGAGCGACGGAACACGATTCCCATACTGTCCAATGTCCTCTTATCAGCTGAAGCGGGCGCGCTGACGCTGACCGCAACAGATCTGGATATTGAGGCGGTTGATGTCGCCGATGCGCAAGTGAGTGATGGCGGGGCAGTAACTACACCGGCGCAAACGCTATTTGATGTTGTGCGCAAATTGCCTTCAGGCGCAGATGTTGAATTGGACCTGCAATCAGATAATCAGCGCCTTGCGATCCGGTCCGGGCGCGCCAATTTTGCGTTGCCAACCCTGCCTGCTTCTGACTTCCAGACCATGACGGGCGACACCGCTGGGACCATGTTTGAAATCGGCGCGCATGATTTGCGGCGTTTGATCGACAAGACACGGTTTGCAATTTCAACTGAAGAGACGCGTTATTATCTGAACGGTGTTTACATGCATGGGGTTGCCTCTGAGGGGCATGATGTTTTGAGAACGGTGGCCACTGATGGGCACCGATTAGCGCTTGCAGAGATCGCGGCACCAACTGGCGCGGCAAACCTTGCTGGCGTCATCATTCCGCGAAAAGCGATTGGTGAGGCACGTCGCCTGATCGATGGTCATGACGGGGCCGTCCAAATTGAAGTGTCTGATAGCAAGATCGTATTTAAGGCGGGGCGCGCCAAGCTAACCTCGAAACTGATCGATGGATCATTCCCCGACTATATGCGCGTTATTCCGCAAAATAATGACAAGAAACTCACCATCGACAACAAGGCGTTTGAAGCTGCTGTTGATCGTGTCGCGACCGTTTCTGCCGAGCGCTCGCGCTCTGTAAAGATGTCGCTTGCCGGTGACCGCCTAACCTTGGCGGTCAGCCATGCAGAAACGGGCCAGGGCTCAGAGGAGCTTGAAGCTGGATATGCTGCCGAAGAAATCGAGGTTGGCTTCAATGCGAAATATTTGCTCGATGTTGCTGGGCAGATTGAAGCGAGCGAAGCTGAGTTTCTGTTTAATGATGCAGCGTCTCCGGCACTGGTGTTGGACCCGGCTGATCCGGCTGCACGTTATGTGCTGATGCCGCTCAGAGTTTAACCTGTTGAGCTCGGATAATTGGAAATGGACCCCGGCAGGTCTTGCTCGCCAAGACGCGAAGACCTTCCTTATTACCGGAGCTAATTCAGGCATCGGGCTAGAGGCGGCAAAAGTCTTGGCCGCGCATGGCGGACATATCATTATGGCGTGCCGGGACATGGCCCGCGCTGAAGCGGCGGCCAAAGAGATTGAGAAAGCTGCCGGACGCAGCGGCGCGGCGCATTGTGTGCAGTTGGACTTAAGCGACATGGCATCGATCCGCGCTGGCGCAGCATCTATTGCTGAGCTAGGCATGAAAATTGATGCCTTAATCCTGAATGCCGGCATCATGGCACCGCCAACCCGTCGGGAAACGCGCGATGGTTTCGAGATGCAAATCGGCGTGAACCATTTCGGGCATTTCTTGCTGGCGGGCTTACTGGCTGAAAATACGATGGCGCAGGATGGGCGCTTTGTGTCTGTGTCTTCCACCATGCACAAGGCGGGCTTGAAGCGTATCCGGTTTGAAGA
>CAZXTI010000055.1:1858-6961 GCA_964643565.1 uncultured Hyphomonas sp.
GCCGCGAAGCTCTGGGCCTTGTCAGAAGAATTGACCGGCCATAGCTGGACGATATAGCGGGGGCCATCTGAATGACCGCGCTGACCCGTCTCTTTCTCTCCAATTATCGCAATTATGAAAAACTCGACCTACAACTTGATGGCCGCCATGTCTGCTTGTACGGCGCCAACGGGGCGGGCAAAACCAATCTGCTAGAAGCGGTGTCCCAGCTTGGGCCGGGGCGAAGTTTGCGCGGCGCGAGCCTTGGCGAGATAAAGCGCGCAAATACTGATCCTATGTCTGAAAATTGGATTGTCTCTGCTGAACTTGGCGGCGATCATAAGCTCGGTGTTGCGCTGGAAGAAAGCGCGCGCGGCGCGGCCAAGCGGATTGTGCGTATCGATGGTGCGCCAGCCTCGCCAAGCGATTTGGCTGAATATGTTCGCATTGTCTGGCTGACGCCTGCAATGGACGGTGTGTTCCGCGGCGGGGCGTCAGATCGGCGTCGCTTCTTTGACAGGCAGGTCATGTCGCATATTCCAAGCCATGGGCGCACAGCCGCTGCTTATGAAAAAACCATGCGGGAGCGCAACGCCTTGCTGGAGCAGGGCCGGGCTGACCCTGCTTGGCTCGATGCAGTTGAGGGACGCATGGCAGAGCACGGTGCGGCGCTGGCGGTCAATCGGGCGCGCGTACTCGTGCGCCTCCAAGAGGCTGTGAATGAGCGCCCTGAAGGACATTTCCCAAAGGCGATACTGACCCTTGAAGGGCCGGAGGGTGTGGTTGCCGATGCTGATATGTCGCCCGATGAGGTCGCTGGCGGGTTGCGGCATGCGCTGATGGATGGCCGTCGGCGTGACATGGCGGCGGGGCGCACGCTGTCCGGGCCGCACCGGGCTGACCTGATGGTGATCCATAAACCAACAGGCGCGCCCGCCAAAGACGCCTCCACGGGGCAACAGAAAGCTTTGCTGATCGGGTTGATCCTTGCCTCCGCCTCAGCCCTGTCAGCGGACAAGGTTGGGCCTAACCCATTGCTATTGCTGGATGAAGCGGCAGCGCATCTGGACGCAGACCGCCGGGCTGCGCTCTATGACGAGCTATGTGCGGTCGGCGGGCAAGCCTGGCTAACGGGCACAGAAGCAAGCCTGTTTGAGGCATTTGAGGCCCGCGCGATGCGTGTGGAAATTGCCGCTGGCGCTGCTAAAATCGACGGGGAATGAGCGTTTTTTGCCGCTTTGTTGGCTCGCATAAATTCGTGATTTTGCTGTTTCTTTGAAATGTTAAAAATATCGAGTTTAAACAGGGTATTATGCCTGCTTGAATTCTGCCTCTGTGCATAGCCAAACAGGGCGAAATGTCCTATAAAAACACCTGATTCCAAACCAGTGGTGGCCCCCAATGAGTGAACCTGAAAATACGCAGGAAAATACAGACTATAAAGCCGACTCCATCAAGGTTCTAAAAGGCCTCGAAGCGGTGCGTAAACGGCCTGGCATGTATATTGGCGACACTGATGATGGATCTGGTTTGCACCATATGATCTATGAGGTTGTCGACAATGCGATCGATGAAGCTTTGGCCGGTCATGCCGATGAAGTGAACGTGACGCTCTATCCCGATGGCTCGGCTGAAATCACCGATAATGGGCGCGGGATTCCGGTTGGCATGCACCCGACCGAAGGGCGCTCAGCGGCTGAAGTGATTATGACCGAGCTGCACGCGGGCGGTAAGTTCGACAGCAATTCCTATAAAGTCTCAGGCGGCCTGCACGGGGTGGGTGTCTCTGTTGTGAACGCGCTGTCTGACTGGCTTGATCTGACCATTCACCGCGATGGCAAAGAGCATTATTGCCGTTTCATTGATGGCGGGCTGACCGAAAAGCCATTGGTCGAAAAGGGCGATAGCCCGCAGCGCAAAGATGGTAAGGGCGTTTATACCGGCACGGCGGTGCGCTTCATGGCATCGGCGGAAACGTTCACAATGACGGAATATGACCGCAAGACGCTGGAGCATCGCTTGCGTGAGCTGGCCTTCTTGAACTCCGGTGTGCGCATTGTGTTCAAGGACCTGCGCGAGAGCGAGCCGTGGGAAGTCGTGCTGGAATATGCTGGCGGGGTGAAAGCTTTTGTCGAACATTTGGACGCGCAGAAGTCTGGCCTCATTCCTGAGCCGATCTATGCTATTGCGGAAAAAGACGGCATCACCGTGGAAGCCTCTATGCAGTGGAATGACAGCTATCATGAGAAGGTTTTGTGCTTTACCAATAATATCCCGCAGCGCGATGGCGGGGCACACTTGGCTGGCTTCCGCGGCGCGCTGACACGCATCATCAACAAATATGCGAACGAAACGGGCATCGCGAAAAAAGAAAAAGTCTCGATCACTGGCGACGATGCGCGCGAAGGGCTGACCTGCGTGCTATCGGTTAAGGTTCCTGATCCAAAGTTCAGCTCACAGACGAAAGATAAGCTCGTTTCCTCAGAGGTGCGCCCGGTTGTTGAAAGCCTGATGAGCGAGAAGCTCGGCGAATGGTTTGAAGAGCATCCCAAAGAAGCCCAATTCATCATGTCGAAGATTGTCGAGGCAGCGGCGGCCCGCGAGGCAGCGCGTAAAGCGCGCGATCTGACCCGCCGTAAGTCTGCCCTCGATATTACATCACTGCCCGGCAAGCTTGCTGATTGTCAGGAAAAAGATCCCGCACGCTCAGAAATATTCATCGTGGAGGGTGACAGTGCGGGTGGTTCGGCCAAGCAGGGCCGGGACCGTGCCAATCAAGCTATTCTTCCCTTGCGCGGTAAAATCCTCAATGTCGAGCGCGCACGCTTTGACAAAATGCTATCTTCCGATCAGGTCGGCACATTGATCACCGCGCTTGGCGCTGGCATTGGCCGCGATGATTTCAATATTGAGAAACTGCGTTATCACAAGATCATCATCATGACAGATGCGGATGTTGATGGCGCGCACATCCGAACATTGCTGCTGACCTTCTTCTATCGCCAGATGCCGGAGGTTATCGATCGCGGCTATCTCTATATTGCCCAGCCACCGCTCTATAAGGTGGAGAAGAGCCGCTCTCAGAGATATCTGAAAGATGATGAAGAGATGGAGGCCTATCTCATTGATGAAGGGACAAGCGGCGAGACGCTTATTCTGCGCGATGGAACACAGATCGGCGGGGAAGACCTGCGCGATCGTGTGCGCGCGGCGGCGCTGTTCAAGCAGGCCATGTGGCGCTTATCTTTGCGCGTGCCAGCTGATGCTGTTGAACAGGCGGCGATTGCCGGTGCACTTGCCGCTGATGCGACCGAGGTCGAAGCGCAGCGCGCGGCAGAGCGATTGAACCTGATCGCAGAAGAAGGCGAGGATACATGGGTCGGCACGCTTGATGACGGTGATCTAACTCTTTCGCGGACTGTGCGCGGGGTTGAAGAGAAAATCCTTATGGACCAGCAAATGCGCGCAAGCCAAGATGCTGTACGCCTTGCAGAGCGGGCAAAGTCTATTGGCGACATCTATAGCGAGCCGGGCATACTGCGCCATGAAAAGGGCGGGGAGTTTGAAGTTGTCGGGCCGACCAGCCTGTTTGAGGCCGTGTTGTCCTCTGGCCGTAAGGGGCTGGATATTCAGCGCTATAAGGGCCTTGGCGAAATGAACGCCGACCAGCTCTGGGAGACAACGCTGGATTCCAATGCGCGCACATTGTTGCGGGTTCGGGTTGATCACGCCGATGAAGCCGATGACATGTTCTCGCGCCTTATGGGCGATGTTGTTGAACCGCGCCGTGAATTTATCCAGCAATTTGCGCTGGAAGCGGATGTCGACGTTTAAGCCGTAATCCTATTTTATGTGGCTTTTGACGCCGTGCCAGCGTGTAAAGCGGGCCCGAAAGGGACGGGTATGACTGGGGTCTTCCCTTGTAGGAAAACGCAGCTTCGATCACGAAAGTTCACATCGTATTCACATAAAGTCAGCTTAACTTGTCTTGTTTCGGAAACGTAATTAGGACACGTATTTGTAGAGTTTACGCCTGTTTTCAAATGCAGGCAGACCGTAAATAAACACAGCGAATCTAAAGAATGACCCGTACTCCCAGAATGAACAATATGGATCACGCAATTGGCGAAACGGTGCGCGCACGACGCGAAGCCAGCCAACTGCTCCTCACCGAAACGGCACGCGTGATGGGCATGTCTGAATTTGAATATGAGGCCTGCGAACTTGGACAGCAACCGTTTCAAGCAGGGCACCTTTTCAAACTGGCGAACTTTTTCGGATGCCGTGTACGCGACCTCATGCCAGCCGAAGAGGGGCTTCGTCAGATGGATTATGATGTTCGTTATGGCGACGCTGAAGAAGTGCGCGATTTAATATTCTACTTCTCAGGTGTTGTGAGCCCGCCCTTGCGCAGTTTCTTCCTTAAACAGCTCGAAGATGCCTCCGTTCAGGGCGAACGCCTTGAGATGCCCGAGCCTGTCAAAGAGGTTCCGGTGAAAGTAAAGCCCAAGCGGATAAAGCCGTTCGCGTTTCTTTTTGCCAATTAGGCATTGCGCCAAGCGCCCGGTTGCAGCCCGTCCAGGGTCCAATCGCCGATCTGACATCGAATAAGCCGAAGCGTCGGGTGGCCGATCGCCGCCGTCATGCGCCGGACCTGCCGGTTGCGGCCCTCGCTTATGGTCAGCTCTAACCAGCAATCTGGAATGGCTTTGCGTACCCGAATAGGGGGTGTGCGCGGCCAGAGGCCGGTTGGCTCATCGATGCGTTTGACTTTGGCAGGCGCGGTTTCCCCATCCTTCAAGACGACGCCTTTGCGCAGCATATCTAGCGCGTCTTCGGTTGGGATGTGTTCAACCTGCGCCCAATAGGTTTTTGGCGTCTTGTGCCGAGGGTTGCTGATGCGCGCCTGTAACTTGCCATCATCGGTCAGCACCATCAGCCCTTCGCTATCCTTGTCGAGACGCCCTGCCGGATAGACGCCGGGGACTTCTATAAAGTCTGAGAGCGTTGCGCGTTTGGTTCCGGCCAGCCTCTTATCGGTGAACTGGGAGAGGACATTGAACGGTTTGTTGAAGAGAAGCGTCGCCATGAGCACTTGTCGCGCGCGCGATATGGTCTGTCAAA
>CAZXTI010000055.1:7061-8748 GCA_964643565.1 uncultured Hyphomonas sp.
GCATGAAAATGCTCCGCCACCTTACTGGCTATCTGCCTGTTAGCCTCGCCAATGGTCTTGTTGGCTTTGGGAGCGTGTATGTTTTTACGCGGCTTTTGGGCGGCGAGGACTTTGGCCGCTATGCTTTATTGTTCTCCTGCTTCGCGCTGCTTCACACGCTGACGCTGACATGGGTGGAGGCCGCAAGTTACCGGTTTGCCGGGTCAGCCCTTGAGGAGGATGATCTGCCGGGGCATTACCGCACGGGTCTGTCGTTGCTTGCTCGGTCGCTGATTGCGACGGCTGCGGGCATGGGTATTTTAGCATATCTGTTCCGAAACGATCCGGCCTATTTGCATGTTCTACCGTGGATATTTGCAGCGATTGTCACCAGCACATTCGGGCAATTGGCGATGGAGGCACACCGGGCGCACCAACGGGTCAGGCGGTATGCTCTGTCTGAAACGGGGAAGATATTACTCAACTTTCTGGCCGGTGCTGCGGTGGCTTATTTTATTGGACTGGGGGCAGCAGCGCCGTTTGTGGGCATGCTGTTTGGGACGAGCGTTTTACTCTTACGCGAAGGCCCGTGGATTGTGCGTGAGGCACAAGGCGGGAAGCTCGACAAAACCCGCTCGCGCGCTTGGCTCACCTTTGGCATTCCGGTTGCCGGGGCCATGGTGCTCGATATTTTGCTGTCTGTGACGGACCGCTTTCTAATTGCTTTTTACCTTGATGAGATGGCGGTCGGGGCATATGCGGCCGGCTATGGGGTGGCTGATAAGCCGGTCTTGATGATTTGCGCATGGGCCGCGCTCGGCGCATCGCCATTGATTATGGCCGCCTATGAAAAGAACGGCAAAGACGCGGCAACCGAAGCGGCGGGCGATCTCTTCCGTATGATTCTTCTTCTGGGTTTGCCAGCGGCGGTGGGCTTGGCGCTCGTTGCAGAGCCGCTCGCTGAAGCTGCGATTGACGCCGAGCTAAGTTACCAGTCGGCGAAGATCATTCCCTTTATTGCCTTTTCCGGCCTGCTCAACGGCCTTCTGATCCATTATGTGTCAGAGAGCTTCCAATTAACGCGGCGAACCGATTTGCGCGCCATGTTGATGATTGTACCCGTGGTGACAAACATTATTCTCAACATTGTCCTTCTGCCGCGCTTCGGCGTTATGGGCGCTGTTTACGCGACGGTGGCGAGCTATGGTTTGGCGGTCTTATTGCTGGGCATTGTCGGGCGAGGCTTATTGCGTTTGCCGATTGGGTTTGTTGATATTGTTAAAGTTGGCCTTGCTGCGCTTGCCATGTGGCCCGTAATCCATGTCTTACCGGCGCTTGGAAGCTGGGCGGAACTTTTCATAAAAGTGATTGCGGGCGGGACTATCTATTGTCTTTTGGCTGTGCTTTTGAATGCGGCGGGCGCACGGGACATGCTCAAAAGTTTTCTCAATCGGAGACAGGAACAAGATGTCAACTGAAACCGAGGCAAATGATCCATTACCCAACAAGGGCGACGCTGGCGCGAAAATAGGCGATAGCGCCACAAGTCTTTGGGGTGAGCTTTGGCCGGTTCTGGCGTTTCTCATTATTTATAATGTGATGCGCCGTTTCCCGGAAGAAGGATTGTTTAGCTCCGAGACTGCGCTTTACTGGGCGACCGGCGTCCTGATGATCGGTATGGGCTATGAGGTCATTAAACGCCTTTTGC
>CAZXTI010000056.1:0-8550 GCA_964643565.1 uncultured Hyphomonas sp.
TAACAGTCGAATACACAGTATTCGTGCCATAAAGCTTTTCACCGGATCTTCTGGCGTGCAATTACTCTACAAAGCATTTTCAGAATAATTCCTAACGAAACGATACATTCTGTTAACCATTCACGGCCTAATCTGCTGTGAATGAAAGGATGTTCGTAAAATGCGAATGAAGATGTTTGCAGCTGATACATTTGACGCCGCGCGTGCGCTTGTATTGGCCGAAATGGGAGCGGATGCTGTCATTTTATCTGAGCGTGAGGTTGATGGCCGTGTAGAAGTACGGGCCGCGACCAATACAACGAGACGACGCGGCCATGACCGGCCTATGTTTCTGCGTAATGAAAATGCCGAGGTGGAAAACCCTGAAAACGCTGTTCTGATGCAACGCTTGCGTGACACGTTAAGCTGGCATGGTGCGCCGACAAGGTTTGCCAATAAGATCATAAGTGCTGCCGATACCAGTTTGAAAAGTCCGGCAGATGCTCTGGCGACAGGCCTGATGGAATTTGTTTCCTGTCGTCCATTGAGAACCCGGCCTCAGAAAAACATCATACTTGTCGGACCACCTGGACATGGCCGGACCTCCGCTGCTGCCAAATTTACACGGCATGCGGCAATGTCCGGCGAAGAAATATTGCCTGTCGCAGCCGATTTTGACGCCACCGCTGGCGGTGACCAATTATCAGCCTATCTTGAGCTAGAGCGCGCGCAGGTACGGATCGCCACTGACCCAGACGCATTATTTAAAATAATGGAAGAAGTCGAAGCGAATGACGAACGATGCGTCATCGATTTGCCCTCAATATTACCGTTCCATAACGAAGATTTAGCAGCCCTGAAGGATCTTGTTGGTGCCATTGACGCCGAACCTATTCTTGTCATGTCAGCTGAGGGTCATCCTGACGATCAGGCCGAAGCCGCACGCGCATATGCGACGGTGGGCATTAAGCGTGCTGTCTTGACGAAACTCGATGTCGCGCGGCGGCGCGGCGGCGCTATCGCCGCACTCGCATCCGCCCGTATATCCCTATCGCATCTGGCGATTACGCCCTTCATTGGCGGTGGTTTGATTGAAGCTGATGCCTCCCGATTGGCAAACCTGTTGATGGAAGAAGCGCCTGCCCAGGCTGCTTTGCGAGGAGCTGCCTAATGAGCTTTATGTTACCGAAATCGCAAGATGCACCAACAGGAAAGACACGCTCACGCGTTCAGCCTGCATCTATTGTCGCCGTGGCCTCAGGTAAAGGCGGCGTTGGCAAAACACACACTTCGATTTGTCTAGCTGGCTGTTTTGCCATGCTTGGGAAAAGAACGCTGCTTGTCGACGGCGACCTTGGCCTTGCCAATGTTGACGTTCAGCTTGGTATCGCACCTGAAACTGACCTAGCTGCTGTTGTTTCCGGATGGGTTGAGCTTGATGATGCTGTGACGCCTGTTGATGGCGGCGCAAGCCAAGGCGGATTTGACGTCTTACCAGGGCGCTCTGGCTCTGGAGCGCTCGCAGAAATGCCGCCTGAAGAGGTTGCGCGCCTTGCCGCTGGCGTTTCCGCCCTCGCCCTTCAATATGATCAAGTCGTTCTCGACCTTGGTGCCGGCATTGAATCAAATTGTATGCGGCTTGCCCGGGCGGCCGATAAAGCCCTTATGGTCATCACCGACGAACCGACCTCAATGACGGATGCATATGCATTCATCAAAGTTCTGCGTGGGTATGCACCGAAAGTGGAAGCCATAAACGCGATTAATCAGGCCGAAACACGTGCCTCAGGGCAACGCACACATGAGGCAATTGCCAAAGCCTGTGAAACCTTCCTCGGGTTCCGGCCACGGCTTGGCGGTATTATCATGCGCGACGACAAGGTACGCGATGCGATCCGTCGACAGAAAACGCTGATATCTGTGGATGCGACAGCGCAGCCAGTACAAGATATCCTGGCGATCGCGCAGGGCCTAACCGGAGAAAGTGCCGGACTCCAATTGCACGCCTAATTTAATTTGGCGGGTATTTACCAGACCTTGATACGGTCTTGTGGTGCCCGCCATAATGCGTGATCAGGCGTAATACCGTAGGCTTCATACCAGACATCAAAATGTGGAACGATCCCGTTTACACGGTGTTCTGGAGGCGCGTGCACACCCGTTAATGCCAACTCCAAAGCAACGCCCGGCCGCCTGACCGAACGGCGTTTTTGGGCATATCCCAATAAAAATCGCTTTTGCGCTTCTTGTCGATCAGCAGGCGACAGCTCGATTAAGCCTGCAAAATCACGATAGGCTTCATACGCGATTTCCAATCCAGCCAAATCACTCAGGCTTTCGCCGAGCGTTAATTGTGGGTCTACATTGATGTCCTGATAAGCGCTGTAAGTTGAAAACTCTGACCCTAACCGTTCACCGAGAGCTTCAAAGCGTGCGCGATCCTCAGGCGACCACCAGTCAACAAGTTGCCCCTCGGGACCATATTTAGCGCCCTGATCATCAAACGCATGGCCGAGCTCATGCCCAATTGTTGTTCCTAGCGCGCCAAAATTCACCGCTATATCTGCTTCAGGGTCATAAAATGGCGTTTGCAGATAGCTCGCAGGGATGATGACCGTGTTAAGTCTGCGCACATAATATGCGCCAACTTGAAGCGGCGAAAAGAATAAGTGCGAGCGCAAGTCCTCTATCGCCCCGCGCGGGCGGGTCGTGGAGCGATCTAGACGAGACAGGACAGCCTCAGCTCTGATTTGTCTGGCCCAGTAAACGTTTCCAAAGAGGCGCTCTTGTGAGGCAGGGAGGCGGCCATAATGGTTCCAGGAAGATGGGCCGCCAATAATGAAACCAACCGCATCAAGCTTCGCGATTGCTTTTTGCTTTGTTGGCGCTGTTAGCCATTGCGAGGCTTCGATCCGTCGCCGATAGGCATCGCGTATTGCTTCAGCCATTGCCATAACCGCTTCCGAACGTGCCTCAGCATATTGTGTTGTTATGAAAGCGCGTCCAATCACATCCGGCATTAGCTCCATGGCTAGGGTTCCTGCGCGTCTTTCCCTGGATACTGCCTTAAACTCTACGCCGTCCTTTAAAGCCTCAAACGCATGGACCTGTTCAGCAATCCCATCAGAAAGGTATGCTCCATAGGTGGTGATGAGCCTTAACCGCAAATAATCCCTCCAAACCCGAAGCGGCGTTTGCTCAAACTCCGTCACAAGGGCGTGCAAATTACCCGCGAGCCGCAAATGAATGCGCTCAGGCTTTCCAACGCCTTTGGCCAAGAGATAATTCTCCCAGTCAAATCTGGGCTCTAGGGCTTTCAATTGCGATAGTGATACAAACTGACTATCGATATTGGGATCACGCAGGCTTTTTACGCTTGGATAGAGCGCTGCAAGCCGGGTCTCTAGCGCAATAACCGCTGATACACGCTGGTGGCTTTTCGCTGTTCTATTGACGTCTTTCAAAAGCTCAGCGAGCAGCATGGTTCCTTCCTGTCTACGCCTGACGAACTCAGGCGCGTCACTTAAGTAGACCTCCCGGTTTCCTAAAAGTAGCGGTGCTGCCTCCATTGAGGGCAGATATTGCTGCCCTGTTTGCGGATTTACGCGGACCCGAACTGCAAATAAACCACCAGCGCCGAGGCGAAAATTCCCCAGTGCTCCCGTGAGTTTATTGCGCGACCAAGACCGGTCGATCTGGCTTAAAAACCGCCTAATCGGACGCCTGCCCAGCCGATTGACCATCCTGCGGTCCAAATATGACTTGTAGATTGCTTTAAATTTCGCTTCATCGCTCCCCTCGGGCCAATCATGGCTGACGAGGTCCTGGACAAGGTCATGGGCGATATCGGATGTCCTTTGACGTGCTGCGCGTATAACGCTTGCCGAGCGCTTATCCGGTGCAATCACAGCAGCTTTGGTCCAATTCCCATTTGCGTACTTAAAATAGTCATCGCCAGGCCGTACACTTGTATCCAGACCCGTTAAATCGACACCCCACGGGGCGTAAAATGGCGCTGGCTGTTCGCTCAGTGCAGTTTTTTCCGTGCTTTTTGCAGTTTCATCGGCGAAAATTACAGTCGACGAAAGCGCCGCGCTCAACGCGGCAGCCCATACTGAAAAAATGAAGCGTCGTAAGGTCATTTTATTTAATTTCACGGAACTTGAACATATGAGCAAATCAATTTCCTATCAGCGATAACAAAGATCTTGTGGAATTCAGTAATAAATTAATGGCGCCGTTAACCTTTCAGTAGGATCGGCCCGTTAACTTTTACATGGTTAACGTCAGATTTGTCTGGCAAGGAAACGGGAGAGGAACATGCGCGTCCTTCTGATTGAAGATGATACCGCCGTCGCTCGCAGCATCGAACTGATGCTTAAGGCCGCTGGTTTCAATATTTATACGACAGACCTTGGTGAAGAGGGCGTCGATCTCGGTAAAGTTTATGAATACGACATTATCATTCTAGATTTGTCGCTACCTGATATCTCCGGCTATGATGTGCTCAAGCAGCTCCGCATGGCGCGAATCAATACGCCTGTGCTGATCTTGTCTGGCAACCCGGATATTGAGGCGAAGGTTAAAACACTTGGCTATGGCGCAGATGATTATCTGACAAAGCCGTTTAACAAGGATGAGCTTATCGCGCGTATCACCGCGATTGTGCGCCGCTCCAAAGGGCACGCTGAAAGCGTCATCCGTACCGGTGAAATTCTCGTCAACCTTGATGCCAAGACTGTTGAAGTTGACGGCGACCGCGTCCACTTGACCGGCAAGGAATATCAGATGTTCGAGCTTCTCTCCCTTCGCAAAGGGACAACGCTGACCAAGGAGATGTTCTTGAACCATCTTTATGGCGGCATGGACGAGCCAGAACTGAAAATCATCGACGTGTTCATTTGTAAGCTGCGCAAGAAGCTTCAAAAAGCGACAGGCGGTGAGCACCATATCGAAACAGTTTGGGGCCGTGGTTATGTCTTACGTGACCCTAAGCCTAAAAAGGAAGTTCAGGCTGCTTAGCCGAGAAACTTTCGAATAGAAAATTGATCCCGGCACGTCACTTTCTGATGTGCCGGGATTTTTTGTAAGAAGGAAAGCCACACATGCTCAACTGGTTAAAAAGGGTCACCCAATACGAGCCCGCCCCCAAGAAAATCAAAAATATCGAAGCGCGATTGGCAGCCGCAAATGGCGGCCACGTTTACGGCGATATAGAGTATGAAGAATATGAGGATGGGAACTGGGAATTAGAGGTCGAAATTAAACATGGGCGTACACCGCCCGAAGGCCCCTACACGATTAATATCAATGGGCAAACCTTGTGTTCCCTGCCGGTCGATACGCGCCGAGATGAAACGGAAAAGAAATTCAAATCAAAGTTCGGGGATACAATTTCAGTACAACCCGACATCGGTATGCAAGTTGAGGTTCATACCCCGGCAGGGCCGCTTCTTAGAGGAAGTTTTGTGCCTGATCGCTAACCGGACTAGGTGCGAAACAAGGCATCCATGTCTTCAAAATACTTAAACTCAAGCGCATTGCCCGCCGGATCGAGCAGGAAGAATGTCCCCTGCTCACCCGGCTGACCGGCAAAGCGAATACCGGGCGCGATGATAAAGTCTGTTCCGGCTGCCTCTAGTTTTGCAGCAAGGTCGCGCCACGTGCCGGGCGCAAGCACGATCCCGAAATGCTGGACAGGTACATCCTTGCCATCAACGATATTGGTGGGAACGTCTGTTGGTTTGTCCGCAGTCAAATGGGTCACTAATTGGTGGCCGAAAAAATTAAAGTCGATCCAGTCTTCAGATCGCCGCCCCGTCTGGCATCCCATAAGGCCGCCATAAAACGCTTCGGCTTTTTCCAGATCATCTACCGGGATCGCCAAGTGAAAAGGTTGTAAGGTCGCCATGAAGCCCCCCGCGTGAAAATACGCCTACTCTGCTGCGACTTGCCCGGCGGTGGTTTCACCATCATAGACAAGAATATCACCCGGCTGACAATTGAGCTCCCGGCAGAGCGCTTCCAAGGTCGAAAACCGTACTGCTTTCGCCTTTCCAGTCTTCAAAATCGAGAGGTTTGCAAGGGTCACCCCGACGCGCTCGGAAAGCTCCGTCAATGACATACGGCGATCTAAAAGAACCCGATCAAGTGTTACACGAATAGCCAAACTCTGCTCCTAAACCGTCATTTTTTCTACTTCTCGCAAACGTGTTCCCTCTTGGAAAACTTGCGAAAAAACGAGCATCGCAGCCGCGGAAATCCAAGCGACAATACTCACTGAAAACCGGGGCGTTCCCCCGCTTCCAAAATTAACAAACGCCAAGAGCAATAAGATCACTCCATAGCGCGCCAATTCCATACTTGCGATCGCCAGGGCAATCCTGAACAATCGCGGCGAATTTTCTGGCACGAATGGGTCCCCATCTGCCAACGTTCGCAATATGCGTCTTAGCTGAACACAAATATACATGATTCCGGGTAGCACCACCAAGGATGTTGCCAGAACTGCAATGAAAATTTCCGGGCCCAAGCCTTCGGTAAGGGCATCACCGAACGGCACCTGCATCCGCCCGCCATTCAAGCTTGCAAGCAGGCCTAGAACAATCATCACGAGAAAAAGCACGCTCAGCACAATGGTGACCCAAAGCACGACGCGTACAAAAATCGCTAAAAATGATGCGACCGGATTTCCTTCAAATGCTTTCATTGCCGCCTTTCATTATGTTTTCAGCTGCGCTATTTGCTTTATATCAGGGAATAACCCTTATTGACAATCGATAATTGCAAATTTTGTCAGATGCCAAACAAACCCATATTGGAGACAGCATATGTCCGACCGTAAAATCACACCCGGACGCATCGTTGCTGCAACCCATAATCCGGGTAAGGTAAGCGAGCTCAAGGATCTGCTTATGCCTTTTGGCTTTGAGGTCAGCTCGGCGATCGAACTGGATTTGCCAGAGCCGGAAGAAACCGAAGATACGTTCACAGGCAATGCTATTTTGAAGGCGCGTGCGGCAGCGGAAGCCACAGGCGCGTGCGCACTTGCAGATGATTCTGGACTGGCCGTTGAAGCGCTTGGCGGGGCGCCCGGTATTTACTCAGCGCGGTGGGCCGGGCCGGGTAAGGACTTTGCCGTTGCGATGGAGAAGGTGAAGGCGTCGCTCGACATTGAGGGTTCGGGCAATATGCGCGCAAAGTTTGTTTGTGCATTGGCGGTGGTCTGGCCAGATGGCGAGGCGCGCGTGTTCGAAGGCTATGTGCATGGCGACCTCACCTTCCCACCGCGCGGTACAAATGGGTTCGGGTATGATCCAATTTTCATCGCGGATGGCGAAACGGTTACATTCGGCGAAATGGAGCCAGCACGCAAACACGCGATGAGCCACCGCGCCGATGCGTTCGCCAAGCTTAAAGCGGCTTTGATGCGTGGCCAGTAAATCGCAACCCTTCCCTGTTGGATCCGCCTTTGGCTTTGGCGTCTATTTGCACTGGCCGTATTGCGCGCGCATTTGTCCGTATTGTGATTTTAATGTCTATGTCGCCAAGGATCGCGCAACAGATGATTTGTTTGAGGCTTGCCTAAAAGATCTTGAGACACAAGCGCGCGCTCTTCCCGAACACCCGCCTCTGACATCTATTTTCTTCGGCGGCGGAACGCCTTCCTTGATGCGGGCAGACCAGATTGAGCGATTTATAAATGCGTGCGATGCCCTGTTCGGCTTGCGCGCTGATTGCGAGATCACGCTGGAAGCCAATCCGAATAATGTCACACAAGCGCGCGCGCAGGAGTGGAAGCAAGCCGGGATCAACCGCTTATCAATCGGCCTGCAATCGCTCGACGATCAGGCACTCTCTTTTCTGGGACGCGACCATAATAGCGCCGATGCCTTGAACGCCGCAGACATTGCCTATGATCTGTTCGCCAGCATCTCACTCGATTTGATTTATGCCCGCCCCAGGCAGACATTGCGCGATTGGGAACGCGAACTCACTGATACGCTCGCCCTCAACGCCCAGCACCTCTCTTTGTACGAACTAACGATTGCGCCCGGTACGGCCTTCCACAAAAAGGCAGAACGCGGCGCACTCACGCCGCTGCCCGACGAGCTACAGGCAGAAATGTATGAATTGACCCACACATTGACCCAAGCGGCCGGGCTAGAGCTTTATGAAATCTCCAACCATGCCCGCTCCGCACGCGATCAATCCAAGCATAACCGCCTCTATTGGCGTTCTGGTGATTGGCTCGGCATCGGCCCCGGTGCACATGGCAGGCTCACAGTCGACAATACCCGTATCACCACGCACGCACACACCAAGCCGGACGCCTATATGAAATCGGTTCACGGCACCGGCTCCGGGCTTCAAACCCGCGACCCGCTCAGTCCTGAAGAAACCGTCCAAGAGCTCATTACGATGGGGCTGCGCCCGGTTGACGGCATAGAGATCACGCGTATTGAGGCCTTGCGCGGCGGGCCGATTGCGCCGTCCAAACTAGAATATCTGCGTGATGGTGGCTGGTTGATACGCTCAGACGAAAGATTAGCGCTCACAGCCTCCGGCCGC
>CAZXTI010000057.1:0-3609 GCA_964643565.1 uncultured Hyphomonas sp.
ATCCGCTTGAATTTTACCCGCTCATTTATTTTGGCGTGACCTCGGAAACGGCCGCCCTTAGCCCTGAAGCCATTTCCAATCTCAATGCATTTATCCGCAATGGCGGCGCGCTGGTGATCGATACGCGCAATGGTAACTCACTCAGCGTAGAGAGCGACTTTTCCGCTGTGCAGGCGCTACTGGAAGGACTGGACACACCCGCCTTAGCGCCAGTGCCGGATGACCATGTTCTGACACGCAGCTTTTATCTATTGGATAGCTTTCAGGGGCGCTATGCTGATCGGCGCTTATGGATTGAGGCCTCAACAATCAATCCCGCTCAGCGGCGCGGCGATGGCGTATCGGGCATTTTTGTTGGCGATGCCGATTTTGCATCCGCATGGGCCAGCGATGAACGCGGACGCGCCCTCTACAGCGTCGATGGTGGTAGACAAGCGCGCGAATATGCGATGCGGTTTGGCGTCAATCTCCTCATGCATGTTCTCACTGGTAGCTATAAAGAAGATCAAGTCCACATACCGATCCTGCTTGAGCGCCTTGGCGAAGCGCCGCCAGAGGATCTCTTCCCGGAAAGGCCCGGTGCAGATCAGGGAACTGATCCCAGCGACGAACCGCAGGATGACGGTGTACCTGAACGGGATGAACAACGCCGCACCTTCGAGGACTTGCTAGAAGACCTGCGCGAAAAAAGTGACGAGAGAGATAGGCCTTAGCGATGATTGATGTGACCCGCATAGGCTTTGACCTGATGGTTCCCTTGCCGTGGCTAATCGGGCTCGGCATTCTTGCCGGGCTATCCTGGATTGCCTACATATTCCTGCGTGGGCGCGCTTGGTTCACGCGCGGCCTTGTGCTGACATTGCTGAGCGTCGCGCTTGCAAATCCGGCCATTGTCCGTGAATTGCGCGAACCCCTACCTTCTGTTGCAGCCATCATTCTTGATCGGTCTGAAAGCATGCGCTTTGGAAACCGTCAAAGCGCCGCAGAATTGGCCTATGATCAATTGCGCGATACGCTGGGCCGAGATGAAGCGCTTGATCTACGCGTGCTTGAAACCAACCCGAACAGTGAGAGCACTGACCTTTTCGCCGCTTTGGAAGGCGTGATGGCGGATGTGCCGCGCGACCGCATCGCAGGCGCAATTTTTATCACCGATGGTCAAGTACATGATGCCCCCGACGTGCCAGCAGAGGCCGCCGCGCTCGGCCCTGTCCATGCACTCATCGTTGGTGATGAGACGGCAGGCGATCGACGGTTGGAAGTTGTGAAGGCTCCCACATTCGGCATTGTTGGCGAGTCAGCGACCTATATCGTGCGCGTAGAAGACCCTGCCGGGGGAAATGTGTTGCTGAACTATTCCATCAATGGCGAGGCTCAGCGCATATTGAATGTGCAGGTCGGTGTCGACACGGAGCTAGAAATTGAGACGGCGCGGCGCGGCGACAATGTGCTGGTGATCGAAGCCCCTGAAGGCCCTCAAGAGCTGACAATGGCGAACAATCGCACAGCTTTAACAATTTCTGGCGTGCGGGACCGCTTACGCGTTCTGCTCATTACAGGTAAACCACATGCAGCCGGCCGTGTATGGCGCGACTTGCTCAAATCCGACCCACAAGTCGACCTAGTGCATTTCACCATCCTTAGAACCGGCTACAGCCAAATCGTTGCGCCCAATTCTGAGCTTGCATTGATCCCCTTCCCGACGGGCGAACTGTTTGAGGAAAAGCTCGATGAATTTGATCTCATTATATTTGACCAATTTGAGCGGCGCGGCGTGGTGACATGGGAATATTTCAACAATATTGCAGACTATGTCGATGAGGGCGGCGCATTACTGGTCGCCGCCGGAGAAAACTTCACAGGCGGGACAAGCATTGCGCGCACACCTTTGGCGGCTGTCCTTCCTGCCGTCCCAAGCGGCGATGTCGTCGCGCGCCCTTTCCTGCCGACCCTTAGCCCGGAAGGTGAGCGGCACACCGTTACCAAATCACTCGCCGGACGGAGCTGGGGCCAATGGTTGCGATTTGTTGGTGCTGAGGCACGCGCGGGAGACGTGATCATGTCAACCGATACTGGCGAACCACTCATGGTGGTTGACCGTGTCGGCGAAGGCCGCGTTGGCATGATGCTGAGCGATCAGATCTGGCTCTGGGCACGCGGCTATGATGGCGGCGGCCCCTTCTCGGAGCTTATCCGGCGCCTATTGCACTGGCTGATGAAAGAACCGGAACTGGAAGAGCGCCAGCTCGCATTGGAAACACGCGGCGGCGTCGCGCGCGCCACCCTGCGCACACTCTCCGAAACACCCAATACGCTGGAGATCACAACACCCAATGACCAGATCGTCATTCAGGAATGGCAAGAAGATGGCCCCGGCCAATACTCTGCCGAGTTTCCGGTTGGTGAGCTTGGGCTCTACCGGGCCAGCGCAGGTGAGCTGGAAGCAGTTGCACTGAATGGCCCGGCCAATCCGCGGGAATACTCAGCGCTGGAAACAACAACTGAGGTGCTTACCCCTGTTGCAGACGCGACCGGCGGCGGCGTCAAACGGATCAATGACCGTGCAAGCAATCTGCCAGATATTCGCCGTGTATCGCGGCGCGCGCAGGCGGCAGGCGCATCATGGCTTGGGCTGCGTGAACGCGATGCTTTCGCCGTGCGTGACAGCAAATCGACCCCGTTACTGCCCGGCATCCTCGCCGCGCTATTGGCCGGACTTTTGATGATGCTCGCCTGGCGCCGTGAAGGCAGATAATCGCAAAAAATGGAAAAGCTGTAGAGACTGGCAGCGACCCGGCGTGAAACTCGTTAGGGCTGCTTCCTTCCGGATCTGACCCGGTTGGCGAGAACGTCGTCCACCGCCAGCCTCCGCAGGCTATATCGCGCCAGAAACCACCGATTGCAAGCCTGTGGTCCTCATTTATTCGCATGTCGGCCTGTAAAAGCATTGCAGGCAAACGCTAATCAGGTAAGTTTGCATTTCATATTTAAGGATATTCCTATGCGCAAATACCTATTCTCCCGCCCGGTCATGCTCGCCTTATCGATGACATTGCTCGCCTCCTGCGGCAGCGATCAGTCCAGCACACCGGACAGCACAGCCTCGACCAGCCAAACCAGCGCTGCGGAGAATATTGACTGGGATAAAATCGACTGGGCGCATGATGCAAGCGACCTTAGCCCTGATGCAGCGGTAAAGTATGGCAAGCTGGCAAATGGGATGCGCTACATCATCATGGCGAATGACACGCCAGAGCAAACAGCCGCGCTGAGATTGCGCATTGATACAGGCTCGCTCAATGAGTCCGAAGACAAGCGCGGCCTGTCTCACTTCCTGGAGCATATGGCATTTAATGGATCGACCAATGTACCTGAAGGCGAGATGATCAAGATCCTTGAGCGCTTTGGTCTGGCCTTCGGACCGGACACAAATGCCTTCACCGGATTTGATCAAACCCAATACCAGCTCGACCTTCCCTCCGTGGAAGATGAAATGTTGGAAACAGGTTTTTTTCTCATGCGGGAAACAGCCAGCAATCTGACGCTTGACCCAGAAGCGATTGATCGCGAGCGCGGCGTCATCATCTCTGAAATGCGCGCCCGTAACTC
>CAZXTI010000057.1:3709-8517 GCA_964643565.1 uncultured Hyphomonas sp.
CGGGCTGAAGACGCGACATTCATCAATGCCGGGTCTGGCATTGGGGCGACATTGGATACATATGAAACCCTCTCAATCACAGCAGCAACCACGCCTGAAAACTGGGAAGCAGCCATCGCTGTTGCAGAACAAGAGTTACGCCGTGCATTGCAGTTCGGTTTCTCCGAGGCCGAGCTCGACGAGCAATTGGCAAACATACGCACCGGACTGGAAAATTCCGTCGCACAGGCAGGCACACGCCGCACAACAGGGCTTGCTGGCACACTTGCAAATATTGTGAACTCAAGCGTTTTCACAACACCCGATTCTGGCCTCGCCCGCTTTGAAAGTTTTGCCGATGACATTACCCCCGCTATGGTGCATGAGGCCTTCAAAGCACAATGGGATGGACGCGGCGGTCCCCTCCTCCGGCTGACAAATTCTGAGCCAGTCGCAAATGCCGAGCAAAGAATCATCGATGCTTTTACAGCCAGCCAAAAAGTGTCCGTCTCACCAATTGAAGACAAGGGCGACCAAAGCTTTGCCTATCAAGATTTTGGCCCGGCCGGTGAAATACGCAGCGATGAGCGTATTGAAGACATGGACATCCGGACACTGACATTCTCTAATAATGTCAGACTTAATCTGAAGGTCACAGACTGGGAAGACAATCGTATTCGCGTCTCAACCAATATTGGCAGCGGCCTATTGGAATTTCACGACGCCCCGGATGGGTTAGCCTCATTGCTCAATAGCGGCGCCATGACACTTGGCGGCCTTGAGGCGCACTCAAATGACGAATTGCAAACCCTCCTCGCGGGGAGAACTGTTGCGCTCACCTTGGGCGCCGGCGAAGATTCGTTTGGGTCAAACATTTCCACGACGCCTGATGATTTAGAGCTTCAAATGCAGCTCCTGACCGCTGCGTTGACAGCGCCGGGCTACCGCGAAGAATCTCTGGAACAGCTACGCAAAGCCATCGAGAGCTTCTACATTTCACTCGACGCGGAACCGGGCGGCATCGCCCAACGTGATGTGCCCCGCATCCTAAGAAGCGGCGACACGCGTTATGGTTTCCCAAGCAAAGAAGATTTTCTCGCGCGCAATTTTACCGAGATGAAAGCCACCATTGAGCGCTCCTTGAATGAGGGTGCAATCGAGATTGGTATTGTCGGTGACTTTAATGAAAACGACGCAATCGATATCGTGTCGAAAACATTCGGCGCGCTGCCAGAACGACGCGCAACGCCGCTGACGCCTGCCGGCTCAAAGGACATTAAATTCCCTGCCGACCGGACACCGCTCACGCTTCGCCATGCAGGTCCGGCAGACAAAGCCCTTGCCTTGATCTATTGGCCAACCACAGGTGACACCGATATCAAGCAAACCTACACGCTGCGGCTATTGCGGGCTGTGTTCGGCTTGAAGCTCACCGATGTCCTGCGCGAAGAACTCGGTGCGACTTACTCTCCAAATGCAGGCGCGACCAACTCAACCGTGTTTACCGATTATGGCTTCATGTCCGCATCTAGCGAAGTAAACCCTGATGATGTTGACCGCGTATATGAGGCAATTGCCTCGATTACAGCAGATATGGCTGCGGGCAATATCACAGATGATGAACTACAACGCGCCCGCCAACCGCTTCTGGAAGGCATTGAGGAAAACCAAAAGAATAATGGTGCATGGATGAGTGTCGTACAGACCGCCCAGTCCAAACCTGAATTTTTGGAGCGTTTCAAGAACGCGGCTGAAAACTATAGCGCCATTACAACGGCAGACCTCATTGAAGCCGCGACAACTTATCTGGAAGGAAACGAGCCGCTGAAAATCCGCATTATCTCGGATAAAGTGGAATAGGATGACTGCCCCGCAAGACATTCCTCTCGCCGCGCGGCCAGTTGATCGCGCGGCCCATCACCGGCTTGACGAAGACTGGCTCGCAGCCGCCTTTGCCAAGGACTCCGCGCTGGTGATGTTGATGCGAGGCGGCGCGCCGCTCATGCAATCAAATGGCGGCCTTGTTTGGCTCGGCGCTCAGGCTGGTACGCTCGAACATGTCCAGCACCGGCTCTTTTTAGGCCTCGACAAACACGGCGCGGCAATCTTCGCGCTAGACCTTGCTGAACAGTTCAACCTCGACACCTCGCCCATTGCCGGGCTTGGCGAATTTGTCGAAGCACGCGGCGCGTTCAGCACGCTTGGGCCTCTGGAAGCAAACCTCGCCTCAACCGCGCGCTCCTTATTCTTGTGGCATGGCGCACATGGCTACTGCGCAAAATGCGGCAACCCATCTGAAACGGCCGAAGCCGGGTGGAAGCGCACTTGCCCGTCTTGCCAAACCGAACACTTCCCGCGCACTGACCCGGTTGCCATCATGCTCGCTGTCAAAGGCGACAAATGCCTGCTCGGTCGACAATCCATGTGGCCGCCGGGATTTTATTCCTGCCTTGCTGGCTTTGTTGAGCCGGGCGAAACCGTGGAACAGGCCGCCGCACGCGAACTCTACGAAGAAGCTGGCATCACCGCATCATGGGAAACAGCAGAATACCTGTTCGCGCAGCCTTGGCCCTTCCCCTCATCGCTCATGGTCGGGCTGATCTTACAGGCCGAAACTGAAGACATCACCATCGATGAAAAAGAGATTGAAGAGGCACGCTGGTTTACCCGCGCTGAAGCCCGCGCCATCATTGCCGGTGAACATGACAGCGTCTATGCACCGCCGGAAATGGCCATTGCGCATCATATTTTGAAGGCCTGGGCCGAGCGGGATCATTAGCCAACGCGCAAAACCTAAAGCAGCGATGCAGCCAGCGCTTCAATTTCATCATAGCTGAGCGTTTCTATATCCTGCTTGAACTTCGCAGCGCGTGCCTTCATGGCCGCCTCCAACGCATCGTCTGTATTCGCCGCTGCCGCCGCCAATAGCGCCACATCGATATGCTCTTTATATCGCTTCGCATTTGTGGCCGCCAGAACGCGCGCCCATTGCCAATGCAAGCTGCCATCATCGGGCGCAGCAAGGCGCGCTGCATCATAGTGCTCCATCGCCGTGATGACGCTAGCGCCCATGATGCGCGCACCGATCCGCCCGCCGCGCCGGAACACTTCCATATTCCAGATCGCCAACAAAGCATGCGCATAGGCATTGTCGGGATCTTCTAGCAAAATGTCTTCAGCGAGCCGGCGCGCCTTTTGGCCAAGCCCTGAGCGCATCGCTTGCCGGTTTGACAATGGCCGCGCCTGTAAAGAGGACGCGATCGCCAATTGTAATTTGGCTTCGATATGCCCGTCATTGATATCCATCGCCCGTAAAGCGAGCGCCGCGGCGCGTTCCAAATCCTGTTGGTCCGGGTTGCCATCGCTGTTGACCATGGCATTGGCCAGCACAGATCGCGCCGCGAAGGCGAGGCTATCAGCTTCTACATCTTCATCGGTCAGATCTGCCGCGCGCAGAAAATCACCTTTTGAAAAGGCCGAAACCGCCTCAACCCCTTGGGCATGGGCGCCCATCGGCAGGAAGAGAATCAATAAAAATATGCGTAACATGCCCAAACCTATAACGCTTTGAACGAAGAGGTCACCTTACACTTCTGTATTATTTCGTCAAAAGGCCTATAGCGGCGCTTGCGTCCCTGCTACGTCCCCATTATACAGCGCTTCTTATGTGCACACCGCACCAAAGGTTGGGTAGCTCAGCTGGTTAGAGCGCAGGACTCATAATCCTGAGGTCGAGAGTTCAAGTCTCTCTCCAACCACCAGATTTTAATCTTCTGTTTTAGGCTCATCTGGCTGCGATTCTGCTGGCGGAACGGGGATTTCCTGATCACCTGTATCAGCTGTATGCACGCGCATATGCACATCACGCTGCGGGAACGGAATGGAAATGCCTGCTTCTTTGAGTGCTGCGAAAATCGCAATGCGTAACTCATTTTGAACCGGGATCCGGTCGTCAACATTGTTGATAAAAATTCGCACCTCAAAATCAAGCGCGCTGTCACCGAAGCCCGCAAAATAGATAATCGGTTTTGGGAAGGTCAATGTGCGACGGTTTTCTTTGGCGACCTCCATCAAAATTTCCGACACCGTTTCAGGGTCAGAATCATAGCTCACGCCGATCGGAATGATCATACGCGTATAGCGGTTCTTATGCGTCCAGTTTGTCACCGGCTGCGTAATCAATTCAGAGTTTGGAATGATCACGGAGGCCCAGTCAAAGGTTTCAATTTCGGTCGAGCGCACACTGATACGCTTCACAAGCCCCTCGCCTGCCGATGTGACAATCCAGTCCCCCACTTTAATCGGCCGCTCAAATAACAAAATCAGGCCGGAGACGAAATTATTGACGATACTCTGCAAACCAAAACCGATACCCAGCGACAAGGCACCAGCAACAATCGCAAAATTGGCGAATGAAAATCCGAGCGTGCCGAGCGCGACCACACTCCCCATCGTGAGCCCGACATACCCAATCAGCGTGCTGAATGTATTGCGCAGACCGCTATCCATGCCCGCAGGCGCGAAGATGCGTGCATCTGTGGCGCGCTGAATGATCCGCGTTACAAATAATATGATGACAAGGGCAACAATCGCGCTAAACACGCTCGCGAACGAAAACGTAAAGCCGCCGACCTCAATGCCGGAAATCGCATCTGCCACCCCAATGCGTATATCCGTCCACTTCGCGCCAAAAATAAGCAAGATGGCCGGGAAAAGAGCCGCAACAAGCGTAATGTCCACTAAGAGCTGGAGCCAAAACACCAGAAGCCGTTTGTCTTCCTTTCCGGGCGGCTGTGTTGCGAGCTGAGCCGCATCCGATTCGGTGTTTG
>CAZXTI010000058.1:0-8329 GCA_964643565.1 uncultured Hyphomonas sp.
GCGGGTATCATGAGCGGCGAGCAGATTTTCGCGTTTGCCTATGCTGAACCACGCGGGCGGTACAATCTGGCTGACTTGGAAACCACGGCGAAAAAAGATGGCGCAGGCTATGTCTTGAACGGCCACAAAGCGGTTGTGATCGGTGCGCCTTGGGCGACGCATTTTGTCGTGACAGCACGCACAAGCGGCGGGCAGCGCGATGCGGGCGGGGTATCCGTCTTTATCGTTGAGAAGGACGCTGCGGGCGTGACCACGCGGGACTATCCAACTGTAGATGCGCGCCGGGCCTCAGAGGTTTATTTTGAGAATGTGAGTGTGCCTGCGGAGCACCTTATTGGCGAGGCTGATAATGGCTTGCCGCTGATTGAAAAAGTTGCTGATGAAGCGATCGCGGCGCTTTGCGCAGAAGCGTGCGGTGTGATGGGCGTCGCGCACCAGATGACGGTGGACTATTCACGCGAGCGCAAACAATTCGGCACGCCGATTGGTAAGTTCCAGGTCTTGCAGCACCGGATGGTGGATATGTTCATGGAGCACCAGCAAGCGATCTCCATGACTTATATGGCGACGCTGAAACTGGACGAAGATGAAGCGACACGCAAAATGGCCGCCTCAGCTGCGAAGGTGAAGATCGGGCAGGCCGGGCGCTTTGTTGGTCAAGAAGCGATCCAGATTCATGGCGGTATGGGCATGACGGAAGAATTGGCTGTGGGTCATTATTTCAAACGCTTGACCATGATCAATGCCGAGCTTGGCAATGTCGACCATCACCTGAAACGCTTCACGGCGCTTTCTGCTGAAGAGATGGCGGTTGCCGCAGAATAGCTGGCCAGATTGCCGCTGCAAATCAAGAGTTGAGGCCCAAGTGTTCCGATAAGGCGCTTGGGCTTCATCCGTTTTGGGGGTAAATCACATTCAACACTTATTCCTCACATAAGAAGGGCCTTCCATGTCAGATATTATCCTTACCGAGAAACGCGGACCGATTGCGATCCTGACGCTGAACAGGCCGGATATGATGAATGCGCTTGGCCAAGACGGTGACGGCGCAGCGGTTGCAGCAGCGTGCGCCGAGATCAATAATGATCCGGCGATCCGGGTGGCTGTATTGACCGGGGCGGGACGGGCATTCTCTGCGGGCGGCGACATTAAAGCGATGCGCAACAAGCAGGGCATGTTTGGCGGGTCGCCTTATAATGTGCATGAGGGCTATCGCAAGAATATCCATTTGATTGTGCGTAATCTCTATAATCTGGAGATCCCGCTGATTGCGGCGGTTAACGGCGCGGCGGTTGGTTTGGGCTGCGATGTGGCCTGTATGGCGGATGTGCGCATTGCCTCGAACAAGGCGCGGTTTGGCGTGACATTCCTGAAGATCGGCCTCATTCCGGGCGATGGCGGGGCGTGGCTCTTACCGCGCATTATCGGGGCGAGCCGGGCAGCAGAGCTATTATTTTCCGGACGCTTGATAGATGCTGAAACGGCGGCGGATTGGGGGCTTGTTTCGCGCGCCGTTGCGCCGGAGGTTTTGATGGAAGAAGCCATGAAGCTTGCGACGGAAATGGCCGGACAGCCGCCCCAAGCTTTGCGCGTTGCCAAATCGCTCCTGCGCCACGGCCAGAACGCCAGCTATGATACGATCATGGCCATGTCAGCTGCGGCCCAGTCCATGATGCACCACACTGAGGACCATTTGGAGGGCATCGACGCTGTGCTGGAAAAGCGCGACGCGGTGTTTAAGGGGGAGTAGGGATGACCAACACACGAGATTTCAACGGCATAACACTCGACGCGCCAGGGCGAGGCCGGATTTATGGGTCTATATTGGAAACGGTCGGCAATACGCCGCTTGTGCGTGTGCCGCGTATTTCTGAGGAAGAGGGGCTCAAAGCCGATCTCTTGCTGAAGCTGGAATTCTTCAATCCGCTTGCGAGTGTGAAGGACCGGATTGCGATTGGGATGATCTCTGCGATGGAGGCGGACGGACGCCTCAAGCCTGGCGGGACGTTGGTGGAGTCGACCTCTGGTAATACCGGGATCGGGCTGGCCTTTGTTGCTGCCTCGCGCGGATATCGCCTCATTCTGACGATGCCGGAAAGCATGTCGATTGAGCGGCGCAAAATGTTGGCGCTGCTAGGCGCAGAGCTGGAGCTGACCCCGAAAGAGGGTGGCATGAACGCGGCGATTGCCAAGGCGCAGGAGATTGCAGAGGGCATAGATGGCGCGATCATTCCAAGCCAGTTTGATAATCCGGCAAACCCCGCCATCCACGAGGCGACCACAGCCGAAGAAATTTGGACAGACACGAGCGGGGCGGTTGATGTGGTTGTCGCTGGCGTCGGCACGGGCGGCACGTTTAGCGGCACAGCGCGGGTGTTGAAGGCGAAGAAGCCTGCACTGCAAATGTTCGCTGTTGAACCAGAAGGCAGCCCGGTGCTTTCGGGGGGAGAGGCTGGCCCGCACACAATCCAAGGCATCGGTGCAGGCTTCATTCCGGGCAATATGGATACGGCGCTGATGGACGGCGCGGTGCAAGTCTCCAATGATGAAGCGTTTGAAATGGCGCGGCGTCTGGCCAAATCAGAAGGTATTCCTGTCGGTATTTCCTCTGGCGCGATTGCGGCAGCGGCGATGAAGATTGCCAAACGCGAGGACATGGCGGGCAAGATGATTACCGCGATTATTCCAAGCTTTGCTGAGCGCTACCTCTCCACAGCGCTATTTGAGGGGCTTTAGGCGACTATTCGGCTCGCGTGCCACGCGCCTCCCGCAACGTCATGGCTTGCTGTTTTTCTGCTCGGCTCTAGTGTGTGTTTAAACATTCTCAAATGGAGCACGCTATGATCGGGATCGTCGTCACACTGGAAGTTCAGGACGGAAAACAGGCAGACTTTGAAACGGTCTTCAAGGATTTGATGGCGAAGGTGAAGGCGAATGAGCCGGGCTGTATCTGGTATCAATTGTTTAAATCCAAAACCTCTGCGACGACTTACACCGTGCTTGAGCAATATGCTTCGGCTGAGGCGCTCGCGGCGCATGGCAAGACCGATTATTTCCTTGCCGCGCAGCCCAGCCTTGGGGCTTGCCTTGCTGGTGCGCCGAATATTGAAGTTCTCGATATTGTCGAATAGGAGCGCGCGCTATGGATCTTGCTTTTACCGAAGAAGAACGCGCCTTTGGCAAGGAAGTTCGCGACTGGATTAAAGAGGCCTATACGCCGGAATTGCGCGCCAAGCAGGCCATGTCGAAGAATGGTTATCTCGACAAGGAAGGCATGGTGGAGTGGCAGAAGAAGCTGCATGCGCGCGGCTGGATCGCACCGAACTGGCCAACTGAATATGGCGGAGCGGGGTTTAGCGCTGGCCAGAAATATATCTTCCATATGGAAATGGCCGCCGCTGGCACGCCGCAAGTGACGCCTATGGGGCTTGGCATGTGCGCGCCGGTGATTATGGCGTTTGGCAATGAGGCACAGAAGAAGAAGCATTTGCCACCGATCCTTTCCACTGACATTTGGTGGTGTCAGGGCTATTCTGAGCCGGGCTCAGGATCTGACCTTGCCAGCCTGCAAATGAGCGCGGTGCGCGACGGCGATGAGTATGTGCTCAATGGCTCGAAGATTTGGACGACACATGCGCAATGGGCTGACTGGATGTTCTGTCTCGTGCGCACCTCCAAAGAGGGCAAGCCGCAGCAGGGGATTAGCTTTATCATCTTCCCGATGGATTTGCCGGGTATCTCCATTTCGTCATTGCCGACACTTGATGGGCCGATTGATGGCCAGCAGGAGATTAATCAGGTCTTCTTCGAAGATGTACGTGTAAAGATTAATGATGCGCTGATCGGCGAGGAGAATAAGGGCTGGACCTATGCCAAATATCTCCTGCAGTTTGAGCGCGGTAATGCCTATGCGCCGGGGCTGAAGAATATGCTCAACAAGGCGAAAAAGATTGCTCGTGTTGAACAGGCAAACGGTGCGCCCTTGATCGAGGACGCAGATTTCCAGCGCAAGATTGCCGCGATGGAAATGCGCATTGAGGCGCTAAACGCCACTGAATTGCGCATCTTCTCGGCGCTGTCAGCGGGCGAAGCGGTTGGGCCTGAAAGCTCGATGCTGAAATGCGCAGGCTCTGAAACCCAGCAAGCGATCAGCGAGCTGGTGGTGGAAGCGTGCGGGGGATATGCCGCGCCATTTATGGAAGACACATGGAGCCATCTGCGCGCGGGCACGAATTTTGACATGCCAACACCGGCCTATGCTGCGCCTGCCGCGCCGAGCTATCTGAACTATCGCAAGACCAGCATTTATGCTGGCTCAAACGAAATCCAGCGCAACATTATGGCGAAAATGGTTTTGGGGTTATAATAGGCAAAAACACGCAGGAGAAACATCATGGCAGCAGATGGTGAGCACGGCGAACAGGCTAAATTTCGCGCGATGACGGAAGGGACCAAAGAAGATTAGACCGTGATTGCGACGCATGCGGCTGAGTTCAATAAACAGCTTCCTGACCGCGTTTTGACGCATTTAAAGCTGCTTGATGGGGACTATGGCGGCTTTCCGGTGGATCGGCTAACCCATTCCCTGCAAACGGCGACACGCGCGCACCGCGATGGACGGGACGAGGAATATGTCGTTTGCGCGCTGCTACATGATATTGGCGATACGTTAGGCTCGCTCAATCACCCTGACGTGGCGGCGGCCATATTGAAGCCGTTTGTGACCGAGCAAAATCTCTGGATGGTGGCCAATCACGGCATGTTTCAGGGCTATTATTTCTTCGAGCATTTAGGCCTCGATAAGAATATGCGCGACCAGTTCAAAGATCATCCGTGGTATGAATATACCGCGCAATTCTGCCACCTCTACGATCAAGCCGCGTTCGACCCGGACTATGAAAGCGAACCGCTGGAGTTTTTCGAACCGATGGTGCGGCGTGTTTTCGCCAAGCCCGTGCGGTCTATGTATTTGCGCGATGAGGGGTAATTTAAGCTAACGATAGGCATGTATTTCTGGTTTAGCAGATCGTAAAGAAGCAATGTAATGGCTAACTCTGACTCTCAGCCAGTTCGTTTTCCCGCTTCACTTGATGAAGATGAACGAGTTACAGCAATCGGACTTTATCATTCTGCTCATTCCTATGCTATGAGCGCTGCCGTTCTTGGGGAAGTAGACAGGAGCGTTATTCGGTCTGATGATCCTGTAAGGTTTTTATACACTCACGCAGTGGAACTTTACTTGAAGTCGTTTCTTCGGATGAACGGGCTACCAACTCAAGAACTCCGAAGTAGAGCATTAGGCCACAAGATATCAGCTCTTAGAACGAAAGCCCAAGCTTTAGGGTTGGATCTTTCGGCAGAAGAAGAGAAACAACTTGATTTGCTGGACGATGGAATGAGGGACCGGTATCCCGAAATAGGTTTTAGAACAGTGCTGCGAATTGATATTCTACATAGTCTCTGTGAGAAGTTTCATGGAGAGTTCGGATTACCTATCTATGAGAACGAGGGTTTGAATCGACCACCAGTTCGATTTGATTTGATAGGTAATTCATAGATTGGGCGGTTTAAATAGGTTACCAACCTACTCCCCACCACAGCCCGCACAAACCCCACGGCCTCAACAGATGCCCAGTCCAATTCCCCAGCATAGCGGGCAACTTCTGCGCCGTTTGCATTATAGATGATGCTTGTCGGAAAGCCGCGAGACCCTTCGGGCGATCCTTTTAAGCGTTAGAAGCGGTAGCGTACGCCAGCTGTTGCGGTGAACCCGTCAAGCGTGTCGCTGACATCGGCACTGAAGATATCGACCGTGTTGCCGCCAACAAAACGCCGCTCGAAGTCGATGCCATATGTCCTCGTATAGCGGCCTTCGGCGTAAACTTCGAGACGGTCACTTGCCAGATAGCTTAGGCCAAGAATGTTGTGCGTGGCAAAGCCGACATCGTCTTCACTGATTACAAAAGCTGGTAGCGGCGCAAATGGTGCAGCTGCGCCGACATATTGTATATCTGCATCAATGATCGCCAAACCAAGACCGCCCCCGATATAGGGCACAATAACCTGATTTTCTTTCCAGACGAGGTCTGTCAAATTGTTCACAAAAAATGAGAGGTTTGACAGGTCGCCGCTGAAGGTTTGGGTGCCGTCGTTAAACGAGCCGCTATCAACACCGGCTTCAAAATAGTTCACTTCCAGCTCAAGGCGCGGGCAGAAAACCCCAAACAATAAGAAGGGCAGCTGATAGCCAACGGCGCCGCCGAAATTTACGTCTGTTCCAAAATCAACGTCAATCTCCGCAGGGGCGCCAATGACGCCAGCACCTGCAGGTGCGCCAATCGGAGGGTTTTGCTCGCCTGAAAAGCTGGCATCCCCTGGAAAGGCAGCACCAACGAAGCCAGAAACGTAAAAGTTATGTTCGAGTTCGCGGGCCTCGATTTGTTGGGCATACGCGGCTCCAGACAGGGCGACGCTAGAAAATAGTGCAACAAACGCGGTTTTGGTAAGTCTTGCAGTCATGATCGATTCCGTCCTTGCGAATTTTAGATCAAATATCGCAACCTACTCTAAAATTGTCTAGCTAAATTCGGGCGTTTCGTAAAATAGGGGCCATACATATTTCATGCAGCCTGAAGCAATTTTTAGGCTGAGACCTTTGGTGTTTAGCGAAGTTTACCCCTCCACAACCGCCTTTACAAAGCCCACAGCCTCAATCGACGCCCAGTCCAGCTCTCCCGCGTAGCGGGCAATTTCGGCGCCTTTGGCGTCGTAGATGATGCTGGTGGGGAAGCCGCGTGCGCCGAGGTCGTAGGTGAGGGCGAATTCCGGCGTGTGGTAGAGGCCGAGCGTGCCGCCGGTCCAGCGTTGTAGCTCACTTGCGGCGTGGGTCTTGTCCTCTAAATCGTCGACGCTGACGGCGACCACTTCGAACTGATCTTTCGGAAAAGCTGATTGTAGCGCGCCGAGGCTTGGCATTTCTTTTTCGCAGGGGGCGCACCATGTCGCCCAGAAATTGACGAGGACGACCTTGCCGCGCAGGTCCGCGAGCGTGATCTCTTTGCCCTCTGGCGTGGTGAATTTTGAGGTGTCTGGCACCTCGCCTGCATAAGCAAAGTCCAGTCCTGCAAGGGGGCCTTTGGCGAAACGCTCAAACGGGCGGGCCTCGCCCGGACCACCTGCGGCAGACGACAAAACATAGACAATTGCCGCGCTAAGCGTCAAAAGCATGAAAACGATCAATTTGCGTGTCATCGACCCGGTCATGGCAGGCTCCTATTGAGGACTGAAGATATGGCTGAAGATGAGCCAAAAGGCCAGAAAATGTGGGGCGGGCGCTTCGCCGCACAGCCCTCTGATATTATGGAAGCGATCAATGCGTCCATCGATGTCGATCAGCGCATGGCCCGCGAAGATATTGCGGGTTCGCGCGCCCATGCCGATATGCTGGCTGCAACGGGGATTATCTCCGCTGAGGATAATGCAGCGATACAAGGCGGGCTGAACACAATCGAGGGCGAGATCGCGGCGGGCACATTCCCGTTTTCGCGGGCGCTGGAAGATATTCATATGAATGTGGAAGCGCGGCTGAAAGACCTGATCGGGGAACCTGCCGGGCGCTTGCATACGGCGCGCTCGCGCAATGATCAGGTGGTGACCGATTTTCGCCTGTGGACACGCGGGGCTTTGGGCGAGGCGTCTGATCGGCTGGAAGATGTGCAGCGGGCTTTGCTGGCGCGCGCTGAGGAACATGCAGGGACAATCATGCCGGGCTTTACGCATTTGCAGACAGCACAGCCGGTGACGCTTGGGCATCATTTGATGGCTTATGTTGAAATGGCGTCGCGCGACCGGGATCGGCTGGGCGATGCGATGGTGCGCCTGAATGAAAGCCCGCTTGGGGCTGCGGCGCTGGCGGGGACGGGGTTTCCAATTGACCGCGAGATGACGGCCGAGGCGCTGGGCTTTCATGGGCCTATGGCGAATTCTCTGGATGCAGTGTCGGCCCGTGACTTTGCGCTGGAGGCACTTGCCGCGCTTTCGATTGCGGCGACGCATCTCTCCCGGCTTGCTGAGGAGATTGTGCTTTGGACATCAGCCCAGTTTGCTTTTGCGCGCCTGTCTGATGCGTGGTCGACCGGGTCTTCTATTATGCCGCAAAAGCGCAACCCCGATGCGGCCGAACTGGTGCGCGGGAAAGCGGCGCTTATTTCCAGCAAATTTGCAGCGCTTCAGGGCGCGGTGAAAGCGTTGCCGCTCGCCTATGCCAAGGATTTGCAGGATGATAAGGCGCTGACCTTCGAGGCATTTGATATGTTTGATCTTTGCGCGC
>CAZXTI010000059.1:0-8231 GCA_964643565.1 uncultured Hyphomonas sp.
CCCTACCACTCACCGATATTTTCAGCCGTGTCCCACGGCGCTTGCGGCGGGAGCGGCGTTCCTTTCTGCAATAGCTCAACCGAGATACCATCTGGCGAGCGAACAAAGCACATACGCCCATCGCGCGGCGGTCTATTGATCGTGACGCCCAAATCAGCAAAGCGTTGCGTAGCCGCGTAAACATTATCGACCGTATAGGCCAAATGCCCGAAATTGCGCGCGCCATCATAGTCCTTTTCGTCCCAATTATAGGTCAGCTCTACCATTGGCAGGCCGGGCGGCAATCCGACGACCTCTTCGTTCTTATCACGTCCAGCCTCATAGCGCGCAGCATCTTCCGGGGTAGCAAGAAAAATCAGCGTGAACCGCCCTGCCTCATTATCAACCCGGCGCACTTCTGTGAGGCCCAGCCCTTCACAAAAGAAACGCAAGCTATCCTGAACATCGCTAATCCTCAGCATTGTATGCAGATATTCAACACTCATTCAGTCTCTCCGTTCAATCGTTTAAGCTCGGTCTTATAGCTGCCCGGCGCGGTTGCATAATAAGTGCGCATCGTTACCCAAGCCACGCCAAACAAAATGGCCACATACAAAAAGACAAGCATCAGTGAATGCGGAAGCTCACCAACCTCAAACCAAGGCAGCTCACCCGATCGCTCCCAGATAAACCCCCAAACCCAGTTGAATATCCCAACACCGATCACAAGGATGAAGGGCGCAATGCACGCGGCGAAAAGCAAATACATGCTAAACCTCGGCCCTTCGACGCGCATGAACATTTTCGCAAATGCCTCCTCGCCAACCTTAGGCTTAAGCGTCCCATCCTGAATGTATTTGGGGTAGAGTTCTTTTTGAAGCTTATTGGCGGTTACCCATTTGATCGCGACCACGCCGAACCAAATGATGTAAACGGCCGCGATGATACCGAGGATTAAAACCGTACTCACTCTGAACTCCTAGGCTAGTAAAAAACCCCATGCCCTACTTAACGGCATGAACACGCTCATAGGTCAACATGGCGCGTTTTCGTTCGATCCCCCAATGATAATTATGTAGGCGCCCATCAGCAGCTAATGCGCGGTGGCAAGGTATGAACCAGCTAATCGGATTTGCCCCCACAGCCGTGCCTGTCGCACGCGCTGCTTTGGGCTTCCCGATTTGGCTCGCAAGCGTGCCATATGTGCATGTTCGCCCGAAGGGTACGTCCATCAGCGCCCGCCAGACTTGTCGGCGAAACGGCGTTCCATAGAGCGCCACGGGCAACGGTTCACCGGCTTCAAACACGCGGGCAGACATACGTTTGGCTTCCAGGTCATCGCGTTCAAAGCTTGCCTTCGGATAACGCCGCTTCAAATCGGCAAACGCTGCCTCTTCTGAGCGCCCCTGATGCTCAAACCCTGTTCGTTCCGGCGCGCCCTCATCTATAAAGCCGAGCGCAACAAGCCCGCGCGATGACATCAGCCATACACCATCACCAAACGGGGTCGGCGCGCGTCCAATCTTCAAAGTTGCACCTGCCCCGCCACGCTTGGCCTCGCCGGGACTAAGCCCCTCATGCGCGACAAAGAGATCATGAACACGCCCCGGACCCGACAGGCCAACATCTAAAGCTGCATCCAGAACACTTGCCCCCTGACGCAGCAAGTCACCCGCAGCCGCATGCGCGAGCACGGCCTGATACTGGCGCGGCGACAAGCCCGCCCAGCGCGTAAATTCTTTCTGGAAATGTGTTGGGGACAGGCCCGCCTCTTCAGCGCATGTCAGCAAGTCCGGCCATTCGCGCCATGTGTCACCAAGATAGACCAGCATCTTCGCCATGCGGTCATAAGCTTTAGAGGATGCAGAGATAGATAGTGCCGGTTCCATAGATTCTATTTACGACACTGCGCACCAAGAAACACCCGTTTCTTGCGGTATCGCTAAATATCGATCCATTGCCGCAACAAATTTGAGATCGCCTTATCAAGCATCAAAAGTTCGGGCCCTTGGGAGGCGCGCCCACGTAGCGTGGCACGCACTTGCTCTAGGTCAAATAATATCTGGCGTTGTTCAGCCGAGCGAATGTCACTTTGAACCCAGCCAACCACAACAAGACGCTCGCCGCTTTCGACAGGTTCCACCTCATGAATAAGCGTGGAGGGATAAAGCACCAGATCACCCGCCGCTGGTTTCAGTTTCTGGATACCGCCCGGCAGATCCAAGCTTAGCGCGCCGCCCTCATAGTGCTCCGGGTCAGACAAGAACAAGGTGAAGGATAAATCTGTTCTGATCTTACGCCCCTCAGCGCCCATCACAGCATTATCAACATGTTCGCCATATCCGCCGCCTGATTGCATCTTACTAAGCAACAAAGGCGAAAATTTAGCCGGGCGCGCAGCAGCCATAAGCACTTGGTTCGACCGGAGCGCGGACATCACATCAGATGTAAGGCTTTTACCCACCTCGCTGGACAGATCAGCTTGCAGGTTCTTTTTGACCCTCTTAGCTGATGCGCCAGCCGTATGTGCGCCGTCACGCCATTCCAATGTCTCTATCGCCGCTTTGTAGCCTGCTAAAGCAGAAGCGCTTAGAACATTTCCAATAACCAGAAACATTGTCCGTCCAGCTAAGGTAGTTCAAGCAGGATTGTCGACACTTGCGCGCGGACAGCTGAAACGCTGGCAGGTGTTGCTGTGGGGACCGGGCCTTCGGCCCATAAATCGATGAGAGCTCTCAATTCCTTGCGAACACGTGTTCCCGCATCGCCTTCAATACTGCTTGCCCGGTCTGACGCCACGACGGCAAAACCATACGCATCCTGAAACTCGCCGGCCTCGACAATCTTTCCGTCTGAAACTCCAGCGCTATATTCCTCAACAATTGTGCCCATCAGGAATTTGATGATCTCGACCGCATCGCCTCCGGCCTCCTTTGCGACGGTATCGAGATTTGCTTCTGCGGCAAGCAATTGCATTTCGATTTCGGAGGCTGCTTTGCCAGATGCGAGCGCGTCTGACACCGCCTCAAACAATTCCCCGTCAAACCCTAAAGCATCTATGCCTTTGCGTTCAGCGGCGTGGGTTTCTGAAACCGGGTGCAGTAAATGCGGCGCTGCCATTTCAGGTTCGCCAGCACGATACAAAGCAAGCCCTGCCTCAACGTGGCCCATCATAAAAGCGAGCCGATTGGTTAGCGGCAACTCACCAGCGTGACCGCCTTCCCCAGCCTCGCCAGCTTCTCCGCTCTCTCCAGCTTCACCGCCTTCGCCATGCTCACCGCTCTCGCCCTGTTCTCCACCTTCACCGCGCTCACCAGCTTCAGCAACTGAACGGTCTATAACAACCTCTCCGGCCTCATGTGCCTCGCCGCTTTCACCGCCTTCGCCGCCACACGCCGCAAGACCGCTCATGCCCAATATGGCAGCGCCGAGGCCAAGCTTCGTCCATCGCTTCAATTCAATACTCATTATGATCTCCTGCTAAGGATACGCTAGCGTGGAGCCTTGGGGCATGCAACACGCGTGCGATAAATTCGGGTTTTCAAAACGCTGTAAGCTTTGGAATAGATCGTCCAGCAACCCTTATTCGGCCGCGACCGGCTCATCGTAAGAGGCCGCCGCTTTTACCTCAAACTGCAATGCGCCATCTTCCAAAGGAGCCTCGCGTAGAAGCTTCACATCTGCAAAATAATCGTGATGCTGCTTCCAGGGTAGCTTCGTTCCTTCTCGCGGAAGCTTGTCCACCGCCCGCGCGAAATACCCAGATGAGAGCGGGAGCATCTCCTGCAACTCCACATCATCGGTTAGCCGAGGCACACAATAATCCGTCCCGGACGCATCCATATGGTTGAGCAGGCGGCAAACATATTGGCACGACAAATCTGCTTTGAGTGTCCATGAGGCGTTCGTATAGCCGAACACATTCGCCATATTCGGCAAATCTGAAAACATAAGCCCTTTATAGGTCACACTGTCATGAGCCGTGCGCGCTGCGCCATCCACCTCAAGCTGCATGCCGCCAAACATCTGCAAATCAAGCCCGGTTGCCGTCACGATCAAATCTGCCGCCAGAACCTCGCCGGATTGCAATTTGATACCCTCAGAAACGAAGCGATCAATATGGCCCGTTTTGACAGATGCATCACCTGCTTTGAGCGCCTCAAACATATCTCCGTCAGGTACAAGACACAGCCGTTGCTCCCATGGATCATAGCGCGGCGTAAAATCGGTCTCGATGTCGAACTCATCACCAAGATTTTTACGGAGACGTTTAAATAACATCTTCTTCGCTTTCTCAGGCGACTTTTGGGTTTGGTTATAAAAATAGCGATTTAGCGTAATATTTTTCCAACGCGCCGCCTTATAGGCCCATGAATCTGGAAAAACTGCCCTTAAAAGGTTCGCCAGCTTATCCTGAGATGGGCGCGACACAATATAAGTCGGGGAGCGCTGCAGCATGGTGACATGCATACTCTCCATCGCCATCTGCGGAACGAGTGTCACAGCCGTTGCGCCTGACCCGATAATGATTACATTTTTATCTTTGTAATCGATATCTTCCGTCCATTTTTGAGGGTGCGCGATCTCGCCGTTAAACGTATCCATCCCTTCAAAGTCCGGCGTATAGCCTGCCTCATAATTATAATAACCCGAGCACATTAAAAGGAAGCCAGCCTTAAACGTCTGCACCCCATCATCGGTCTGCGCAGTCACCGTCCAACGCGCTTCCTCGCTTGACCAGCTTGCCTTCGTTGCCTTGTGACCAAATCGGATATGCTGCCTAACATCATACTCGTCAGCGGTTTCGCGCACATAAGCGCGAATGCTTTGCCCGTCCGCAATCGCCTTTGCCTGACCCCAAGGCTTAAAAACATAACCCAGCGTATGCATGTCACTATCAGAACGGATGCCGGGATAACGGAAGAGATCCCATGTTCCGCCAATGGCATCGCGGCCCTCAAGAATAGCGTATGATTTACCCGGACTATCTGTTTGCAAATGCACCGCAGCGCCAATCCCAGACAAGCCTGCCCCAACAATCAATACATCAATATGGGTGTCTTGCATTTCGGGCTCCCGTCCAATGAATGCTGAATATATCGGATCGCGTTCAGATGCGCAATTTTTCTCACAAAAAAAGAGCCGACCAAACGGCCGGCTATAGAGGTAAAGCAAGAAGGACATCGTAGAAAACTGCAAGAAACAATCTTGCTGCTCTTACGATGAGCTATTTATCGCACATCCAATCTGAACAGAGTGCCTGTAACGGCGTTCATTCTCATTCATAAACATCGCAAATTAGCGGGAAGCCTGAACACGCATTCAGCTTGGCTGGGTAAATATCGCCTCAAGACTTCGCAAATTCATTCCATTTTTCAAGAAATTTGCTGGTGTGAGGTTCACAGCCTTAATAACCGCACGTTCGACCTGCACCCCTGTGCCGTCTTCATCTGGCACTAAGTCAAAATCGAGAATATTGATACAGCCTGTGTCCTGCTCAAAGCCAGCGCTAGCGCCCAAAGGCGCGCCGAGTACAGATGTAAACAAAAGTCGGTTCACCACCTCATGCGCAACCAGCAAGCACGTCGCCCACCCCGGACGGCCTAGAAGAGTCTGAAGGCCGGTATTGATCCGCACCATTGCATCAGAGAATTTTTCCCCGCCCTCCAGAAAAGTTGCGCCCGGTTCCCCAGCTTGTTCGAATTGAAACGTCATCACCGCTGCAAGCTGCTGCGGGCTTTCAAAATTCATATATTTTCCGCTCTTGAGTTCTTGAAACTGAGGCATCACTTCAAGCGTCATAGGAACATCGCGTTGCGCCAGAACAATCTCGGCAGTTTGCTCGGTTCGCTTAAGTCCTGAGCAGATTGCCAAATCGAAATCTACATCCGCAAGCGCCAACCCGGCCGCACGCGCATCTTCCCGGCCTCGTTCGGTCAGCGTTGCCCGAGATGGATCCTGACTCTCAATAACCTCAGGCGAGGTATAATCAACAAATCCATGTCGCATCAGATAAATACGGCGACGGCCCGCTGTTCCGGGAAGCGACTTCATCACCTTGAGACACCCCAATCTTTCAGCACATCATCATTATGCTGACCTTGTCCGGGCGGTGGCCCCTGCACAGCGCCCGGTGTTTTTGAAAACCTTGGCGCTGGCGCAGGCTGGACAACCCCGTCAATTTCCAGAAATGTCTCGCGCGCCTTATTATGCGGATGTTCAGGCGCTTCAACCATAGACAATACCGGCGCGAAACATATGTCCGTCCCTTCCATAATGGCACACCATTCATCACGCGTTTTCGACTTTATAATATCTGCAAATTTCAGCTTTAGCTCCGGCCACGCCGCGCGGTTCATCTGCTCTTTGAATTTATCATCTTTAAGTTCTGCTTTCTCCATGAGCAAAGCATAGAACTGTGGTTCTAAAGAACCGATAGACACCCACTTGCCATCGCTACATTCATAGGTGTCATAAAAATGCGCACCGCCATCCAGCAAATTGTCCTGTCGATTGTCGCTCCAAACTCCCATGGCCCGCATACCATAGAACATGGACGCCAAAGACGCAGCCCCATCCGTCATGGCGCAGTCGATAACCTGACCCTCACCTGTTGTGCGCGCATTGATGATCCCCGCACAAAGACCAAACGCCAAATACAAAGCGCCCCCGCCATAGTCACCCACGAGGTTTAGAGGCGGCGCAGGCGGTTGCCCCTTGCGGCCCATGGCGTGTAGAGCGCCGGTCAAAGCAATGTAATTTAAATCATGCCCCGCCGCATGTGAGAGCGTGCCGGTCTGTCCCCAGCCGGTCATGCGCCCGTAAACCAATTTCGGGTTCCGCGTGAGCACAACATCCGGACCAAGTCCGTTTCGTTCCATGACACCCGGCCTGAATCCTTCAATCAACCCATCCGCTTTCGCGAGCAATTTGAGCGCGAGTTCAATATCTGACGCGTCTTTCAAGTTAAGCGCGATTGATCGGCGTCCACGGCTTGTCACATCGCTCGCCATACCGGGCCGGCTGCCGGGGCGATCGATTCGAATCACATCTGCCCCCATGTCAGAAAGGAGCATTCCGCAGAACGGCCCAGGTCCGATTCCCGCAAATTCCACTATCCGAACGCCATTTAGCGGACCTTTTCCCATAGTTTACTCCTATTTTCATTGCCTGCGCAGCGCGTTTGCCCTGAACGTAAACTCATCATTAAGACCCTTGCACGCAAAATAAACCCTGTCGTAGCGAGAGGCGCAGACAATAAACATGACCAGTACAGAATTTTTAAATCCACCAATTGAAGTTATCGCAACCAGTCCCCGGCTTGATATGATCAAGGCCAGACTTAAAGCAGGTGGCTTGCGCCCTTATAATAGCCGCGATGATGCAAATAACGAAGACCCACTTCTAATTGATGCAATGTCCATGGATGGCGCGCAATTGGTGCAGATCCGAAAGATCATCGCGCGCCGTATGGACCGGATTACGATCCTCCTGGCAGACCCTGCCGCGCCGCTCCTTGAGGATGCCATTATCATTACAAGTGAAAGTGAACTTTCCAGCGTACCGGCGCGCTTACAAGTTGCTGAACGAAAGAAAGATCGTTTGCGGGAAGTGCGTTTGCGCGCGCACACGGCACGCGAAATGCTGGGTAATCGCGTCAAATGTTTCACAGATGAACCCGCCTCCATGCTTTACTTTGGCGACGGCTCTTCGCGCTTTCTCGCGCTAAGCGCTGCGCTGAAGACTTATGGCATCTCGGTAACAGCCGCCCTCACGCCGCTGAGCGCGCTCGATTATCTGGCGAGCCGTAAATATTCTTGCGTTCTTGTTGACCTTGATGAAGGCGCAGGCAGATCGCTAGATTTTCTCGCCGAGTTTAATGGTGACTTCCAGCTTTCATCTGTTCCGATTTTTGCAACAATCCGTGCCGGACAGACGCGCAGTTCAGAACAAGAATCTGCCCTCGCCAATGCAACGGAAATCATCGACTCTAATGCACAAATCATGGAGATCGCCGAGAAAATTTCCATGCTGGCCGAATACCACAAAGCCGCAACACCAATGTCCCCTGAGATGATTGCTGACGGGCGCGTCCATGATCGGTTGACTGGTCTTTTTACAGCTGAGTATTTGAAGAAACACCTTGATAACCAATTCATCGATGCTCAAGATTTTCTTCTGCCGCTTTCCTTTATGTCGCTTCAGCTCAGCTCCCCAAATGATGGCCACTCAACAGCACGCAAAACCATGCC
>CAZXTI010000060.1:0-8228 GCA_964643565.1 uncultured Hyphomonas sp.
AACCCGACATTGCACGCGTGCCGGTGATGATCGACAGCTCCAAATGGGAGGTGATTGAGGCGGGGCTGAAATGCGTGCAGGGCAAGGCGGTGGTCAATTCCATTTCGCTCAAAGAAGGCGAGGCGCAGTTTATCGAACAGGCGCGCGCGGTGATGGCTTATGGCGCGGCAGCCGTGGTGATGGCATTTGATGAGGTGGGCCAAGCTGACACGGCTGCGCGCAAGATCGAGATTTGCCAACGGGCCTATAAGGTGCTGACCGAGCAGGTTGGGTTTCCGCCTGAAGATATTATCTTCGATCCAAATATTTTCGCCGTTGCGACGGGGATCGAGGAGCATAATAATTACGCTGTGGACTTCATCGAGGCGGCACGCGAGATTCGCAAGACCTGCCCCGGCGCGCATATTTCTGGTGGCCTGTCGAATGTCTCGTTTTCGTTTCGCGGTAATGAGCCTGTGCGCCGCGCGATGCACTCTGTGTTCCTGTATCACGCTATTCCGGCGGGCATGGATATGGGTATCGTCAATGCGGGGCAGCTTGATATTTATGACGAGATTGACCCCGATCTGCGCGTGGCCGTGGAAGACGTTATCCTGAACCGGACACCGGACGGAACGGAAAACCTGCTGGAGCTGTCCGAGCGCTTCAAGGGGCAAAAGGGCAAGGTGCGGGTCAAGGATATGAGTTGGCGCGAGGGCGATGTGAAAGCACGCCTGCAACATGCGCTGGTCAATGGCATTACCGAATTTATCGTCGAGGACACTGAGGAAGCGCGTCAGTCTGTCGAGCGCCCGCTACATGTCATTGAAGGCCCGTTGATGGACGGGATGAATGTTGTTGGTGATCTCTTCGGCTCGGGCAAAATGTTCCTGCCGCAAGTGGTCAAATCTGCGCGCGTGATGAAGGCGGCGGTGGCCCATCTTGAACCGTTCATGGAAGAAGAAAAAGAACGTTTGGGGATGGTTGGAAAATCCAATGGCAAAATCCTTATGGCGACCGTGAAGGGTGATGTGCACGATATTGGCAAGAATATTGTCGGCGTGGTGCTGGCCTGTAATGGCTATGATATTATCGATCTGGGCGTGATGGTGCCGGCGGAGAAAATCCTCGATGAGGCCGAGGCGCATGGTGTCGATATGATCGGGCTGTCTGGGTTGATTACGCCGAGCCTTGACGAGATGGTTTATGTTGCTGCCGAGATGGAACGACGCGGTATGGATCAGCCGCTGCTGATTGGCGGCGCGACGACCAGCCCTGCGCATACGGCGGTAAAGATTGAGCCGGTGATCAAACGCACGCCGGTGATCCATGTGAATGATGCGAGCCGTGCGGTTGGTGTTGTCTCTACGCTCCTCAATGCAGATGAAAAGGAAGTCCTTTGGGACACGACGAAGGCACGATATCAGCGCATGCGTGATACGCGTAAAAATGGTGCGCCGAAGCCGCGTGTGCCAATCGAAGAAGCGCGAGCGGCGCGGCTTGCTGTATCTGATGCGAGCAAGGCGGATGCGCCGAGCTTTGTCGATGAGGCGCGGGTTTATGACGACTTCGATCTGGCAGAGCTTGCGCGCTTTGTCGACTGGACGCCATATTTTGCCGCCTGGGATTTGGCTGGGAAATTCCCGCGTATTCTTGAGGACGAGATTGTCGGGGAGGCGGCCACGACGCTGTGGAATGATACCCAAGCGATGATGCAGCGCGTGATTGGCGAGCAATGGTTTAAACCCAAAGCGGTGGTTGGTTTTTATGGCGCGGTACGCGAGGGCGATGACATCAAGCTGTCGACCGGCGATACGCTGCACACGCTGCGCCAGCAAATGCCCAAGGATAATGGTAAGCCGAATTTTGCGTTGTCGGATTTTGTCGCCGAGGGCGGTGATCATGTCGGTGCGTTCTGCGTGACGGCTGGCCCTGAAGCGGAGGTGCGCGCCCAAGCGTTTCAGGATGCGGGCGACGATTATTCCTCGATCATGGTCAAGGCGCTGGCTGACCGGTTTGCTGAGGCGATGGCGGAATATATGCACTGGCGCACGCGTACTGAGCTGTGGGCCTATGCCAAGGATGAGGGCTTTAGCAATGAGGAGCTCATCAAGGAGGCGTATCAGGGGATCCGTCCCGCTCCCGGCTATCCCGCCCAGCCTGATCATTCCGAGAAAGAAACCCTGTTCGGCTTGCTCGATTGCAAGAAGAATATCGGCGTTGAGCTAACCTCCAGCTTTGCTATGTATCCGGCATCCAGCGTATCGGGCTTTTATTTCGCTCACCCTGAAAGCGTGTATTTCGCGGTTGGCCGCATTGCGCGCGATCAGGTCGCTGACTATGCCGCGCGCAAGGGATGGGAGATGCGCACGGCCGAGCGCTGGCTTGCGCCAATCCTGAATTATGACCCATTTGAACAATCAAATGCGTCTGCATAAAGGGACAATAAAAAAGGGACGGAGTTGATCTTGGCCCCGTCCCGTTGTTTCGAATTTTAAGGTATGTTCTCAGCTAGTTCTTGCGAACATGCTTGACCAATTTGCTGGCCATCCGGCGGGACGCATATTCAAAGTCCGTCCAGATCCCATTACGTGGCTGTCCATCGAAGAGGTCGGTTCTGTATTTCTCGCTCACTTCAGTGAGGAGTGTTTCACCAGTTTTTAGACGGACACTGTAATCGGCGCCTCCTGCGAAGATAGACGATGCGCTGAGGCCTGGCTGTGCTTCATAATCAGCAAATGTCGGGCGTGTTGATTCAAGCCGGGTGATAATCGGCTCTACGGTTAGAACGCCTTCGCCCGGTGCCTCGACGACTTCATAATTCTTGCTGAAAGCGCGGACGAAATATTCGCGTGACGCTTCTGCTCTTTTCGCCTGATCTCTTTCTGATACCGGGCGGGGCGCGCCGACATCTCTCAAATTGCGCCGGAACCGGTCTTTCAACTCAACGCCAACTGGGGCGATGTAGACTTTTGTGAATGAGGATAAATCAGCGTCTGTGCTGACACTCACGGTATCCAATGATGGCGACGCAAGAGCTGGGGCTGCTGGATAAATAGCTGCGACACCCAGAGCGGCGAGGGCGAGAAGTTTATTACGATGTTTCATATTTCAGCTCCTGATTTGTTGAAAGGCGAAGGGGAAGTGTTTGAGTGTGCGGGGTTAGTTTTTCTTTATATGCTTTGCGAGTTTCCTGGAGAATTGCTTTGAGACGCGATCAAAATCATGCCACGTGCTGATGCGGATGCGACCATCATTTAGCGTGGTTTTATTCTTGTCTGTCAGTGAGGCTAGCAAGGTGTCGCCAGATTTCAAAGTGACATCGAAATTGGCGCCCCCTGCATAAACCGATCCGGAAAAATCAAGTCCGGGTACGGTTCGGAAATCTTCAAGTGTTGCGCGACTCGACAAGAGGCGTGTAATCACGGTTTCGATTGTCAAAACGTCAGCGCCGGGTGCGTCAACGATTTCAAAAGACTTTGCAAATGCACTGGCCATATGGCGCTGCATTTCTTGCGCTCTTTGGGCTTGTTCGCGCTCTGAAACGGGGCGATCTGCGCGCGTGGAGGTGAAGCGGGAAAGCCGGGGCCGCGCTTCAGGCAGATCAACTTTGATCGGAGCAATGTAAACCTTGCTGAAACTGGAGAGCGGCGTATTGGAAGATGTTTCAAGGGAGTCAAAAGGCGCAGCCGTCGCGGTTGGCATAGCAAGACCAAGCACCAGGGCCAATGCAACAATGATTGGGCGGTATTTGGTCAAGTACATGCTGAACTCCATTATCTATTGAAAGTATATGTCGTTTCTAACACTAGAATAGTTCATTTTCGTTCAAATGTGGAATCACCTCTTTGCGAGCTTACTGGCTTGCCCACAAAATGCGCGCCATCCAGGCGATTTCGCTCGGTTTAAGGTCGCGCGGCGCGTAATCAGGGTTAAATGAGAGCAATTGGACGCGGGTTTCGGTCCGCTGGCCGAGCACTTTGGCCATGACTTCTCCATCCAATGTCTTGGCAACAATCCGGTCGCCGCGCCGTATTGGGGCCTCTGGGGCAACGATAATGCGGTCGCCCTCGCGATAAGCAGGCTCCATACTGTCGCCAGAAATTTCCAGCGCATACACAGCTTCGACACCAAGTCCGGGAAAGCGAACTTCATCCCAGCCGACGCCCGCCGGGTAACCTGCATCGTCGAAAAAGCCGTCATGTCCTGCTTGTGCGAACCCCAGCAGCGGGGCGGTTGCACCGCGTTTACCCTCAATAAGGGCGGCTAAATCGTCAAATCCTGCGCCGACAGCATTTAGCGCGCGTGCGACGCTTTCCGTTGATGGCCAACGCGGGCGGCCATCCTTGGCTTTGCGCTTAGAGGGGTTGAATGCGGTGGCATCAAGGCCTGCAAGCTTTGCCAGTCCTGAGGCGCTGAGCTGGTGGTGGGCGGCTAAACGGTCAATGCCGCGCCAAATGTCTGTGTGTTTCATAGCAATATCGAGGGCTGTGGATAACTCAGTTAATCTTGGTTTACAGCAATAAATAGGAATATCAACCTATCTAAAGGTGTAATTTCCTAGTATCGGCTAAATATTGCGCGATAAGATTGCAAATTCAGACGAAGACTGTTTCAAGGCGGCATGCAACAGACACCAATCTACAAGATTTTGAGTGCAGGTGATTGGGCGCAGGCCGAGCAAATAGGTGTTAGCGCAACGGCGCTGGATACTGGCGATGGTTATGTGCATCTATCGACGCGCGCGCAGGTCGGCGAGACGTTGGCGCTGCACTATAAGGGCGCAGAGCAGGTGCGGTTGCTTGAATATGCGGCAGATGACCTTGCTGGCATGGGCGAGGTGCGCTGGGAGGCCTCGCGCGGGGGGCAATTGTTCCCGCATTTGTATGGAGTGCTGAAGATTGCATCTGCGACGCGCATCTGGATATTGAATTTAGACCCAGATGGTGTGCCGCAATTACCAGAGGATTTGAGCGCATGAGTTTGACCAATATTGGCGTTCGGCTCGTCAAAAAATTACCAGCAGAGCGCGCGCATCTGGCAACCATTCGCGCGCTGTCCATGGGCCTTGGTGTGCCATCCGCGCCTCCGGTAGATGCTGATGCGTTGAAAGTGACCCTGCCGGTTTCAGGTCTGCAATTGCCAAACCCGGTTGGGCTGGCGGCTGGTTTTGACAAAAATGCCGAAGTTTTTGGACCGATGTTCAAGTTTGGCTTTGGCATGGTGGAATGCGGGACGGTGACGCCGATGGCGCAGGCGGGCAATCCGAAACCGCGCCTTTTCCGGCTGACCGAGGACAGGGCCGTGATCAACCGGATGGGCTTTAACAATTTTGGGCTGGCCTCATTCGTCCGCCGGCTGAAGAAGGCGGGTGCGCGCCCCGGGGCACTTGGCGCGAATGTCGGGGCGAACAAGGTCAGCGAAGGCACGCAGCGTCTCACAGATTACGCCACGGGGCTGACCATGGTCTGGCCGCATTGTGATTATGTGACGATCAATATTTCTTCGCCAAACACGCCGGGCTTGCGTGGTCTTCAGAACAAGGATGAATTGCAAGCCCTGCTGAACGGGTGCCGGGCGGCGGCGGAGCTGGTGGAGGGCGCGCGGCCTGTCTTCCTGAAGCTTGCGCCGGATCTCGATAGCGAGGCGATTGCGGACATCATCTCCGTTGTGAAAACCGCACAACCATTCCTCACGGGACTGATTATTTCCAATACGACCATTGCCCGTCCCGATAGCTTGCAAAGCAAACATAAAGGTGAGGGCGGCGGCCTCTCCGGTGCGCCATTGATGGAGGCTTCAACGCAGGTGCTCGGCGAATTTGCACGCGGGCTGGACGGCGCGTTCGATCTAATCGGCGCAGGCGGCATTGCGAGCGGGGCGGACGCCTATGCCAAGATCAAGGCCGGGGCGAATGCGATCCAGCTTTATTCCGCGTTGGTCTATGAAGGGCCAGAGCTGGCGAGCCGCATCAAGGCCGACTTGCTGGAGCTGATGGCGCAGGGCGGACATTCCCATATCTCCGAGGCTGTGGGCACGGGGCTTTAATTCTCCGCCCATTTGCGCCAGACTGCCTTAAAAATTAGGAGGCAGATATGACAGCATGGATGAGTGAAGGCCGCACGGCAGTGATTACGGGTGGGGCAAGCGGGATTGGCTTGGCGTCTGCGGAGCAATTTCTAAGCGCGGGTATGAATGTGGTAATTGCGGACCGGGATGAGGATGCGCTTGCCAAGGCAGCAGCAAAGCTCGGCGAGGCGGAGCGCGTGCTGGCGGTGGCTTGCGATGTGACGGATGAGACGGCGGTGGCAAAGCTGCGCGATGAGGCGGCGGCGCGCTTTGGCAATATCCATTGTCTGATGAACAATGCGGGCGTCGGCGTGATGGGAAAGACGCCATGGGAAGATGTGGCGACGATGAAGTCCCTGATCGAGATAAATCTCTGGGGCGTGATCCATGGGGCGGCAGCGTTTATTCCGGGCATGCTGGCGCATGGCGAGCCGGGCGCGGTGATCAATACCGGCTCCAAACAGGGTATTACGCGCCCGCCGGGCAATATCGCTTACAATATCTCCAAGGCAGGTGTTCTGGCGTATACGGAGAGTATTGCGCATGCGTTTCGCGGGATAGAGAATTGCCAACTAAGCGCGCACCTGCTCGTGCCGGGCTTTGTCTATACGGGCATGATTGCGCGCTTCATTCCGCAGAAGCCGCCCTTTGCAGCAACGTCAGAGGAAACCGCCGCCTTCATGGTCGAGGCGCTGAAAAAAGACAGCTTCTATATCATCTGCCCGGACAATGAGACGACGCGCGAGATGGACGAAAAACGCATCCAGTGGACCGCCGAAGACATGATCAAGGACCGCCCCGCACTCTCGCGCTGGCATCCTGATTTTGAGGAGAAGTTTAAGGGATTTATGGGGGAGTAGGTTTAGTAATACGGATTAGCCTACGCATGTCGAAAATGAGTCTTAATCAATTGAGGGTTTGTTTACGCGGTTAGGCTATGTTTACCTTTTTCTAGGGGCGGACTGACAATGAAAAACCGTATAACGACTATAGTAGCTTCTTTAGCCTTGGTAGCCTGCGCAACAGCACCTGTGATAAGCCCGGTGGATCAAGTTCGTTTGCTCCAGCTGAACGAGCGAACGGTTTTGATCGAAGCTAATGCTGATATATTTGACGAGCGAGCTAGGGGCTCGCTTTTAGCCCTAGCCGGCAATTTTGGTCTTGGTAAACCGGCAACAGATGCTGAACGTGCTGGATTCGCTAGTGCTGCAGCTGGTGGTTCATACCATGCTGGAGTTCGGCAAGCCAACGTATCCAGCGCTAGTGGGCAAAGCGCAAGAACTAGGGAAGTTATTCTATTCAAAGCGGCAGAAGCGGCACTGGAAAGAGGGTATCCGGCATTTGATATTTTGTCTTCGGAGGACACGTCATCCACTCGGTCTTACACAGAAATTGGGCGAGCTAAGTCCGTAACTTCTGGTAATATATCCGATGAGGGCAATATCTCTGCTTCAACATCAACGCGGCTGACACCTGGAGGCACGACATATCATTCAAACCCAGGATGGCGGTTCGAAGTATATCTTTTGACCGCCGAGGAGTCTGCACAATTTGCCAGTGCATATGATGCTAGCTTGATATATGAGCAGTTGGCGCCGTTATATGTGAATAGAAATTAGCTAACACTAATTTTCTGACAGATTTTCCAGAGAACTCCCTTCATTAAAGTCATTGCACGGCCTCGACCGTGCAATGCATCTCGTATGGGGTGGTGGGTGATGGATCCCACGGTCAAGCCGTGGGATGACGCGGAGTTTGGTCGTATCTACTTGTCCGCATCCCCAGCGAACGCTGGGGTCCATGGACGTTTAGATTGCACTTTGCTGCCATGGATGCCAGCGTGCGCTGGCAAATCGGAACTCCGGCCAAAGACGCGCTAGGCTTTCTGTCCACCAACCTCCCGCATCAACCCTTTCCAAAAGAGCCCCAAGAATCCAGCGCGCCAGAGGTACATGGTCAGGAAGGCGATCCAGACGCCTAAATTCCCCCACGGCCTCAGCGCATAGTCTGTGGCGACATAGCCGAGTGTGGCGAGGACGCCAGCGGTGCGCAGCGCCCGGCCTTGGGTTGCGCCGATGAAGATGCCGTCGAGTTGAAATGGCAGTACACCGATCAAGGGCATCAGCGCGCAGAAGGGCAGATAAGCAAGCGCGGCGGCGCGGGCTTCGTCATCGGCGATG